>JADFXF010000075.1:8818-9280 GCA_015233685.1 Nitrospirota bacterium
GCTCAGGGCAGAGCTTAGTATTATAATCGGAATATCTCTTGTCTCCTTTTTGCCCCTGATGTCCTGTAAGGCGCTTATGCCGTTTTTCTTAGGCATCATAATGTCTAAAATGATGATGTCGGGGTTTCCCTCTGATGCCTTTTTAACCCCTTCCTCACCGTCTGCCGCAGTAAGTACAACATACCCTTTTTGTTCCAGGGCTATTGTTAGAAATTTTCTTGCCGCCTCATCGTCATCAACTACCAGTACGCGTTTACCCATTGTGGTTCTCCTTTTGTTCGTTATTATTTAGTTGCTGGCGCTGTGGAAGCGCTATCGTAAATTTCGTCCCTCTGCCCAACTCTGAATCTATATCAAGCCTCCCACCGTGCTCTTCGATAATCTTCTTTGTTATGGACAGCCCAAGGCCGTTTCCTTTAGAGTGTTTTGTAGTATAAAATAGTTTAAAGATATTTTTCATAT
>JADFXF010000076.1 GCA_015233685.1 Nitrospirota bacterium
GGGGATTTCCCTGTTGCCGAGATGGCCGCCGTACAGGTGCTGTCGCTTCCCGTGTATCCCGGTCTGTCTGAAGAGGCAATCGGGAGGATTGTCCAAGTAATACAGAAATGCCTGTAAGGGTTATGATAATTGCCGGGGAGTCGTCGGGCGAGCTGTATGGGGCAATGCTTGCCCTGAGACTCAAAGAAATGTGGCCGGGATTGTTGCTTTTAGGAATAGGCGGAGAGAAAATGGAGGCCGCCGGTGTGGAGCTTCTAAGTACAATCAGCAGTGCCTTTGGCGCTGTGGGGGCGTTGACGTCTATCAGGCATTTGATAGCCTCGTACAAAAAAGTCAAAGACATATTCAGGACGATACGCGTGGATGTGGTAGTGCTTATTGATTTCCCCGATTTTAATCTGAAGGTGGCAAAGGCCGCAAAGAAAAGTGGCATAAAAGTCCTCTACTACGTAAGCCCCCAGGTGTGGGCGTGGAGAATGGGGCGTATAAAAAAAGTGGCGCAGCGAAGCGATGTAATAGCCGCCATTCTTCCCTTCGAGCCTGAGATTTACGCGAAGGAAGCTGTGCGCTGCGAGTTCGTAGGCCATCCCATAGCAGAGGAGTTAAAGACCCATGTGGTTGACAAGGACGCTATTATGAGGGAGTTTTCCCTGGATGCCGGGCGCCCCATAGTAGGGATACTTCCGGGAAGCAGGGCCGGCGAGCTGAACAGGCACCTGCCCGTGCTTATAGATACCATAAAAATACTGAAATCGCGCCACCCTGAGTTCCAATACCTCATGCCAATTGCACCAAATCTGGCAATTGGCGAGTTTGGCCAGATGTTTGTGGAATTAGCGGCTCTGGACGTAAAGCTTGCCGATGGACGGGCGGTTGAGGTGCTGTCGGTATGTGATTTGGCCGTAGTGAAATCCGGGACGGCGGCGTTTCAGGCCGCGCTCATCGGTGTGCCGATTGTAGTAATATATAAGATGGCCGCCCTGGACTATAATATAATTAAAAGAATAATTGATGTGAAATACATAAATCTCGTGAATCTGATTTATGGCGCCCCCGTGGTGAAGG
Organism: Nitrospirota bacterium; assembly: GCA_015233685.1. Taxonomy (GTDB): domain Bacteria; phylum Nitrospirota; class Thermodesulfovibrionia; order Thermodesulfovibrionales; family Magnetobacteriaceae; genus Magnetominusculus; species Magnetominusculus dajiuhuensis. The sequence continues at coordinate 1,066 of JADFXF010000076.1, forward strand.
AACTTATTCAGGAGATGGCAGTCCCTGAGGCTATTGCGGATGAGTTAATAAAACTGTATGAAGATGATGATTTGCGAAACGAGACGCTTGAAAAATTCAGACGCCTGAGGGAGGTTTTCGACCAGAAAAATCCGACAAACCGCGTTGTAGAGCTGATTGCGGATTTAATTGCATAAACCAATGTTCTTTATCTACCGCGTGTTATATGCTGTGGCCCTCTTAGTGATGGTGCCGGTTGAGTATTTCAAGAGGCCTAAGGGATTAAGGAGACGCTGGTTTTTGGAGAGGACGGGCCGGTATCCTGCTGTCTTGTCAAAAAAAGCCGCCGAAGCCCCAACCGTTTGGATTCACGCGGTATCTGTGGGGGAGACCATAACGGCCATTTCACTAATATGCCGTATCATTGCTGAGATAACCCCAAATATTATCCTTTCAACAGTGACCGACACCGGGCGCCAGACAGCAAAGGAGAAACTCCCTGATGGTGTAGAGGTTATCTATGTGCCGTTTGACACGCAGTCCGCGGTAAGGCGGGCGATTAAGGCAATAAATCCGGCCGTGTTTATCGTCATGGAGACCGAGTTGTGGCCGTGTATTTTTAAGGAGATGCGACGGGAAAACATTCCTGTTGTGATACTAAATGGCCGCATATCTGAAAAGTCCTTCAAGGGCTATAAGAAAATCAGATTTTTTATGAAAGGGGTTCTGCGTACTGTAACACTTTTTGGTATGCAGGGCGCGCAATACTCAGAGCGAATCATAGCAATGGGGGCAGACAAGGCGTCAGTAAAGACACTGGGGAATTTCAAGTTCGACTCTGCGCCGTCACCTGTAATCCCGCCGTGGGCGTTGAGGCTTTCCCATCCCGCGCTTGTAATCGGCAGTACGCACGAAAAGGAAGAGGCCATTGTGTTAAGCGCGGTAAAGAGGCTTATGGCCAGTATCGGGGGACTTTCGGTGGTGTTAGCCCCGCGGCATCCGAGGCGGTTTGACGAGGTCGGCGCGATATTGAAATCGCTTGATATACCCTTCGTAAGGAGAAGTGAGATAACCGATGTGTCAGCGTCGTTTGTCCTCCTTGATACAATAGGGGAGCTGGCGTCGGTTTACGGGGTGGGCGATGTGTGTGTAATGGGCGGGAGTTTTGTACCAAAGGGCGGGCATAACCTGCTTGAGCCGGCCTTCTGGGGAAAGCCCATAGTGTGCGGCCCTCATATGGAGAACTTCCCGATGGCGGGAGAATTTATGGCCGCCCATGCCGCTGTTGCCACTGACGCGGGGGGGCTTTATGAGGTGCTTTTCGAGCTGCTTTCAAACGGGGCAAAGAGGGTTGAAATGGGCAAAAGGGCCAGTGAACTCTATCAAAGAAACTCCGGGGCTATCAGTAATGCCATCAGGGAATTAAAAACAATCATAGGTATTCAATTAGTTGACTTTAAATTGCCCCGTAAAGTATTATAAACCCATACGGCGGCTGAAAAGTGGGAGCCGTCAGATGAACTATATATGGCGATTATAGCGTTATTCAAAGGTGCGTATTCTTTAAGCGGGGATTTTGAGGGAAAGCTCGCTGAAAGAGGTGGTTACGCTTATTTAGCGGAGGGTACCGTCATTGAACGGGCATCCAGGCAGTTTAACGTTCCGCTGGCAAAGCTCACCAGGGCACTGTACCATAAGCCGTCGGTATTTAATAACTTTACCCATGAAAAACAAAGACTCCTGACTTATATTCAGATAGCGCTCTCTGAATCTCTTCCTGACGATATGGTCATATACGAGGGTTTCTCAGCCCATTTGATCCCCATTAACATCTATCATGTCCTGCGCGTATGCACTATCTCTGATATACAAAACAGGAGACTTGAAGCGATAAAGGCAGAGAGCCTTTCGGAAAAGGATGCCTTATTAAAGATTCAAACCCTTGATAACGATCTCAACACCCTTACTCAATTCCTATCCAGAAAATCCCCATGGGATAGCAGCCTGTATGACATCTTAATCCCAACGGATAAGGTATCCACTGAGCAGGCACTGTCGCTGATAATGGAAAACGCTGAGAAGATTGCCATAGACAACACCGCAGGGCAATCCTCCGCGATGGCTGACTTTAAGCTGGCCTCAAAGGTGAAGCTGCGCCTTATTGAAGAGGGCCACGACGTAACGGTAACCTCAAAGGATGGCGCTCTCGCTATCGTTGTTAATAAATATACTATGCGGTTGAAAAAACTTGAGGCGGAGTTAATCGACATCGCCGTAGCCGTTGAGGGTGTAGGGGCGGTGACCGTTGCGCCGGGGCCTGATTTTAACGATGAGATATATAGAAAATATGACTTTGAGCTGCCATCGAAGGTGCTTGTCGTTGATGATGAGAAGGATTTTGCCCTGACTCTCTCAAACAGATTGCAACTGCGCGATATAGGAACCGCCGCGGTGTTCAGTGGAGAGGACGCGCTCAGCTTCATTGATGAGGAGATGCCGGAGGTTCTGGTGCTTGATTTGAAAATGGACGGGATAAGCGGCCTTGACGTGCTAAGGGTGATAAAGCAAAAAAATCCCCGCGTGGAGGTAATAATCCTCACAGGACACGGCACAGACGAAGACAGAGAGATGGCCGCCTCGCTTGGGGCGTTTGCATATTTCGAGAAACCCGTAGATATAAATAAATTGCTGTCAACGATAAAGGACGCACATAAGAAGGCAAGGAGATGACCTTAAAGACGAAGGGGGGTAACCCCCCTTCACCCGTAATTTCTCACATGCTTTATCTATTGAACCGGATAGTGTGAATCGCAATACCGTAAACGGCACAATTATTTCCATAGTGATAGCGCTGTCGTTATATACGATTTATACGCAGTTCAAGTCTGTTTACGATTACGGCGGCGACTACTTATCCACTGAGGAACAAAACAGACATAGTGTAATTATAAATGGGACTGCTCCAATACCCTATAGGTACAGAATACTTACGCAGTGGGTATATGAACTTTGGAGACAGCCCTTCAGGCCGTTGGCCGATAAGTATATCAACGTGCCCAATGTTTTCAAGGCTCAAAGCGCAAACCTGCGCCTTGACCACTGGATTTCGTGGCTGACTTTCAGAATCGTTCAAAATGTAATCATTTTTTGGCTGGCCTTTCTCTATTTCAGGACTTTTGGCCTCAGCCGCAATTACGTAATAATGGGTTTAATTATGCTTGCATGGGGGATAAGCCATTCGTATCATCACTCCTCGCTGTCGGCTTATACTTACACGGACATAATATTTTATCTGCTGGCCTCCTTGTGGATAAGAAAAGATAAACTGGCGTATTTAGTGCCGTTGACCTTCTTCGCCGCGCTAAACAGGGAGACGTCAATCTTCATCCCGTTGATGCTCTTATGTATGGATAATTTTAAGGAACAGAAGAGGCGCAATATTCTTTACCTTGCCATCACGATGTCCACATGGGTGTCTGTGTATGTTGGGTTGAGATTGGTGCTGGGTTTGTCAAGCTATGTGGACAGCGGCTATGGGCCGATTATGCCGGGATTTATGCTGGCATATTTGAATTTTATAAACGATTGGACGTGGAAAGGATTGGCAGAGATGTTTCACGTCTTGCTGTGTGCGGTGTTTTTTATAAGATTATGGCCGGATTTTCTTGCCAAATGTCTGTATTTCATTGTCTTGCCGTGGACTGTTTTGATGTTTTTCTTTGGTTCAACGAGCGAGACAAGATTATTTTTGGTTCCTCTTGTGACTGTGTTTATTCCGGCTGGTCTCATAGTTATAAGGGATTTTAACAAACAGGATGTATCCTGAGGGCCTATGACTGGATATTCTGAATAGATGGTGGCAACAAGAAATATACACAGAAAGCTGATAGCGCGTCTGTTTCTGGGCTGGGTTGTGTTGTCTGTTGTGTTAGGGGTGGTGGTATTTTTTGTCAAGCTTGAAGAGATTGACGATTTCGTTGAAGACCTTGCCTTAGCCGAATCTAAACCGCTATTACATGATAAACAGTATTTTTCACTAAACGCAACAGAACAAGAGCGTGGCACAATGATCAAAAAACTCAACCGATACATCGAAATGGCCCATTTCATCGCCGTCGAACTCTACAACGCCAAACGTGAAAAGCTCTACGAAGTCTCCTCTAAAGACGCCGATGCAATAGAAAAGAGCGAGAAATACATCGAATCGAAAGACCACTCTTATTTGTTTACCGACAATGTCACCTATAACAAGTTTTTCATAGGCGGTCGAATCTTCTTACAGTTTGTTGTGCCGCTGTTTGACAATGATAACAAGAAATACGGTTATTTCGAGGGCGTGTATCGCGCGGATGACCCTACGATGAAAGATATCAGGAATCTGCTCACCGGGTCTTTACTTATAGTAGTTTTAGCAGTTTTTGTAACGGCGATTATCTTTTATCCGATAGTCATGGCGATGAATAAGGATTTGATAAAACTCACGGGTGACCTGTCAGACGCCAACATCGGGATGCTTGAGTCACTAGGCAGCGCCATTGCTAAAAGGGACAGCGACACAAACAGCCACAACTATCGGGTTACGATTTATGCCGTCACGCTTGGCGCCGCCCTGAGCCTGAAAGAAGACGAGATGCGAAGCCTGATAAAGGGTTCATTTCTCCACGATATAGGGAAAATTGCTATATCGGACAATATTTTGCTAAAACCAGGCAATCTCACCGAAGAGGAGTTCGACCAGATGAAAACCCACGTCCTTCACGGCGTAGATATAGTGGGAAGATACGCGTGGCTCACAGACGCGGTTGCCGTGGTGGTATATCATCACGAGAAATATGACGGAAACGGCTATTTGGGGCGGCTTGCAGGGGAAGACATACCAATTACCGCAAGAATATTTTCGATAGCCGATGTGTTTGACGCCCTCACGTCGAAACGCCCTTATAAGGAGCCGTACTCTTATGAAAAATCCATAGAGATACTAAAAGAAGGTTCAGGGAAACACTTTGACCCTGAGCTGTTGGAAGTCTTCACAGGCCTGTCAGCCGAACTATACGACAAGACAAGCAAAGCTGAAGACGCTGTCCTTGAGAAATCTCTAAGAGAGCTGGTACGCGACTACTTTTAATTAAAATGCCTTGCGTAAAGAGATGTGTGCGTCTTGCGGTTCAGAAATATTTTTACGCCGAAAACAAATAGCTTGCAGAATTTGTAAATATTGTATAAGATAACGGGGTTATGTTGAGGAGGGGTTTTGATATGAGAGCAGTGAGGGTTGGCACGGCAATTGTCTTGATGGCGGTTGTTTTTTGGTTTATTACCGGTTCTTTTGCCGCTGTCTCCGCGGACAAGGCCGTTACATCAGGGACGGGGGTTCCGATATTGCTTTATCACCGTCTTGGGCCAACTGTTGCTGACAGTATGACTATAACGACGCCTGTTTTTGAATCGCACTTAAAATATCTCAGGCAAAACGGCTACACGGTAATCCCGCTAAGGCAGGTTATTGACTGCCTGAAAAACAATAAACCCCTTCCTCCGCACAGTGTGGTTATTGTCGCGGATGACGGCCATAAATCCATCTACACCGATATGCTCCCGCTTGTAAGGAAATACCAGATACCTGTTACTCTTTTCATCTACCCTTCGGCCATCTCAAACGCCTCATACGCTATGACATGGAACCAGCTCAAAGAGCTGAAAGAGACTGGCCTTTTCGACCTTCAATCCCATACGTACTGGCATCCAAATTTCAAAGTAGAAAAGAAGAGGCTGGACAAAAAAGAATATGAAAAAGTCGTGGAGACTCAGTTAAAGAAATCTAAGGATAAGCTCGAAAAGGAGTTTGGCACAAAAATAGACCTGCTCGCGTGGCCGTTCGGGATATACGACGACTATCTGTCGGGCAAGGCGTCTGAGGCGGGATATGTGGCCGCGTTTTCTATTGAGAGGCGGCCAGTCAGAAGTGGCGACAATATGATGTCGCTGCCGCGATTCCTTCTTGAAAATGCGAACCAGGGGAAGTCGTTTGAGAGGTTGTTAACAGGGAATTGATTAAAATTCTAAATAAAACAGAGGGTGGAAATTGTATGAGATCAATAGCCGAATATTTTGCAGTAGTACTGTTTGCCGTGGTGCTTTTGTTTAACGACGCGTATGCGCTGGACGTAAAAGTTGTAGATTCCGTGTCGAAGAAACCAATAATGAATGCCTCAGTGCTTGTGGACAACACCACGACACTTCTGACAAACGAGGCTGGCGTTGTCAGTGTTAAGGCTCCGGCAAGCAAGATATTGGTGAAGTCTCCGGGATACATGAGGGGCGAGGGTGTCCCTCCTCAGGGTGCCGCCGCAATGGAGATACCCTTAAGGCCTTTTGTCCCTAAGGCTCTCTATTTATCCATGTATGGAGCGTCCAGTAAGAAACTGCGAAACGCCGCCCTGAAACTAATAGAAGATACAGAAATCAATGCCCTTGTAATTGACGTAAAGACCGACTGGGGTGTGCTGAACTACAAGAGCGCCATCCCGCTTGCCGCTGAAATCGGAGGGCAGAAGGTTATTCTTGTTAAAGACCTGAAGGAAATGGTAAAGACTTTCAAAGATAAAGGCATATATTTAATTGCGCGCATAGTTGTTTTTAAGGATAATCCACTGGCCCAGGCAAGGCATGAACTTGCTGTAAAGACACAGGGCGGAGACCTCTGGCGAGACAGAGAGAAACTAGCATGGGTTGACCCCTTCAGAAAAGAGGTGTGGGACTACAATATTGATATAGCCGTTGAGGCCGCCCAAAGCGGATTTGACGAGATACAGTTTGATTATGTGAGGTTTCCCGATTCGTTGAAACCCAAGTTTTCCAAACCAAGCACTGAGGAGGCCAGGGTAAAGGCGGTCACCGGTTTTCTTCAGGAGGCCAAAAGGAGACTTGCCCCTTATAACGTGTATCTTGGCGCGGACATATTCGGTTATGCGTGCTGGAATCTTGACGATACGCAAATCGGCCAAAAAATTGAGAACCTCGCCGGCGTCCCCGACTACCTGTCACCAATGCTCTACCCATCAGGGTTTCAGTTTGGAATCCCTGGCTATAGGAATCCTGTCCAGAATCCTAATAAAATAGTCTATCTATCCCTTAAGAGGGCGCAAGAGCGCACTCAACTGGCCACCAATCGCTTCAGGCCCTGGATACAGGCCTTTAGAGATTACGCCTACGACAGGAGATTCTTCAAGGGAGAGCCAGTCAGAGAACAGATAAAAGCCGCAGAACAGTTTGGCTCCAACGGTTGGATGCTCTGGAATCCTCAGAATAACTATTACCCCGAAGGACTGAAGCAGAAGTCACCGCAAGCTGCCCAAGCCCCTGTTGCGGCCCCTGTTCATGCCCCGGCTCAGGTATTGGCAGTAACCCCTGTGGCCGCGGCTAAATAAAAAGCCCCGGCTATTTGTGGATTACTCGCAAAGTGCAGGTGTACATAGCCGGCTGTACAGTTTTTTACCCTGTAGCCGGTTGTCCCCTCGTGGCTATCGTATATGGTTTCCACAGAGGGCGGCATATCCTCCATTTCTGAATAGTGGAACTCGTGTCCTCTGAGTTTGGCACCTTTTTTCCCCAGTATTGAATCTGATGTGAGCGTCACCTCTCTATAGCCTAGTTTAACCCTTTTCTTTGCCATTTTCGTCTTTACGGGAAATATGTCGGCCATCGGGAAGACCACGGCGGCCCTGGCG
>JADFXF010000077.1 GCA_015233685.1 Nitrospirota bacterium
TTTCGACTCTTTTGAAAATCACCTTGAAAAATCATTGCTTGACTTGGAAAACAATAAAGATAGAGTACGCTCTATCGTTTCTTGGCCTTGGATTATTAATGCCCTTATGTCTTAGAAATAGAATAACTTCCGGGTTAAACGCGTCTTGTACCTTGATTTCAAAAGTGGGAGGCCATGACATGGAAAACACATTAGGCCTGCAACTGCAAAACGATAATATATATGTTGGACTTGATAATACAGAAAACCGACAGACACTTTCCACTGTGCGCTTTGACCATGTGGTTGAAAGCAGCGGCGCCGTGTATTTTGAAAACCGTTTTACATGGTAGGACAAATTTCGCACCGTAGCGGGGCTGCGCGGTGATGTCTACCGCTTTCATGTCGCCAGCGACAACCCGGCAAACTCCGGTACAAATATGGACGCTTTGCTGAGCCCCAAGTTAAGCCTCATATTCGGGCCTTGGGCCAAAACGGAATTTTATATCAATATGGGCGGTGGGTTTCACAGCAACGACGCCCGTGGCACTACCATATCACAATCACCGGGCAGCGGTGTGGACTCAAATATCCCAGCCGCTAAAGTTCAGCCGCTCGTTCGCTCCAAAGGGTACGAGATTGGAGCACGTACCGTGGTCTTGCCGGGGCTTGAGAGTTCCTTAACATTTTTTCGATTGGATTTCGATTCAGAACTGACATTCGAAGGTGACGCCGGAACAACTTCGGCGGGACGGCCAAGCCGCCGCTATGGCTTTGAGTTTGCCAATTACTACAAACCAACCAAATGGCTTACCATAGACGCGGATATAGCATACACCGAGGGACGCTACACCGCTGCCGACCCAAATCCAACCGTAAAGGGAGATCTCATACCAGGAGCGGTTGAGGGCGTTGCTTCCCTTGGCGTGTCTGTACATAATTTAGGGCCGTATTTCGGCGGCCTCAGACTGCGTTATCTCGGCCCTTACGCACTTATTGAAGACAACAGCGTTCGCAGCCCTGCTTCGACTTTATTGAATGGCAGCGTAGGTTATAAATCCAGCAAAAATCTGGTGGCAACGCTTGAGGCTTTCAATATGCTCAACTCAAAGGCCTACGATATCGCCTACTACTACACATCAAGGCTTCCTGGGGAGCCAGACGCGGGAGTAAACGACATACACTTCCATCCGGTAGAACCGCTTACCCTTCGCATGAGTGTTACATATTATTTTTAGATGGATTAAAACTGGATAAGACCCGTGCCGGATAGACATGATTTCATTAATAATCCATGGCAGCGTCTGCCGGGAGTTATCTTAATATCACTGCTTATACATGGAGCTATGATATGGGGGTTAGGCTTCCTGCTTGCCCCCCTCAACCCTCCTTTACAAAAACCCATATACGCGCAATTAATTGAAGTCAAACCACCAACATTTCTTCCAACCCATCCACCTGCCGTTATTAAACCGCCACCGCCGACCCCAAAAAGCGAGTTGAAACATCAGACAAAACGAATACTGAGGCATGAACCGACAGCACGAGCTTCAACTCCATCGTCGCCTGTGGCCGCATTGTCGGCAACTGACTCGTATTCTAACGATAATGCCGTTTTTAACACCGATCAATACAATGATAATGTTGGCGGCAAAGAAGTTCATGATATTGAGGCAAACGCTGGCGGCACGCCTTCAAAAGTGCCGGTCACCCCACCCCAGTATGGGGCTGCATATTTAGATAATCCGAAACCTGCCTACCCTGCCTCTGCCAAACGAATGGCAATGACAGGAACGGTGTTATTGAAAGTACTTGTAAGCCGTGAAGGTGCTGCCCTTAAAGTAGAGACAGTCCACTCATCCGGCCACGAAATATTAGATAAGGCCGCGTATGAGGCAGTAATAAAATGGCATTTTATTCCCGCGCGTCAAGCAGATACTGCAGTGGAGGAATGGGTACAGATACCCATAGTGTTTCGTTTAAATCAGAGAAGTTAACCCCGATAAAAATTACCTTGAAGAGCTTGACTTTGCTATGGGAAAAAAGACAGCATAGTTACGTTCGGCGATAAAAACAGACCGGGGGTACAAAAAAAAATGGCAGGCCCGCAGTGGACAGTGTTAATAGTTGATGATGAGCCTGGCTTCAGGCAGTTGCTTAGGCAGATATTGCAGGATAAGTACAATCTGTCGTTTGCGGGAAGCGGCGCTGTGGCCTTGGAGTTGGCTCAGAGTATAAGGCCGGACTTAATCCTTCTTGACATAGTAATGCCGGAGATGGATGGCTATGAGACGTGTAACAGATTAAAGTCCGACCCGACGACCGCCGACATCCCGGTCATATTCATCAGCGCCCTTTCAGACAGCGCCGAGATAGTCAACGCCTTTAAGGGCGGGGCGGTGGACTATGTGCGTAAACCGTTTCAAAACGATGTGGTAATAGCCCGTATAGATACACATTTGAAGTTGTATAACCTGCAGCGCCATCTGGAAAACAGGGTGGAAGAGGAAATCAAGAGGCGCAGGTTAGAGGAGCAGATGCTCATCCAGCAGTCCAAGATGGCGGCGATGGGCGAGATGATCTCCGCGATAGCCCATCAGTGGAAACAGCCGTTAAACACATTGGGCCTTGTAATGCAGGATGTTGAGGACGCGTTTAAAGCAGGGGAGGTAGACGCTGGCTATCTTAAAGAATTTGTCAGCCAGGGCATGGGCCTTATTAATCTTATGTCCCACACCGTAGATGATTTCCAAAACTTCCTCAAACCATCCAAACATAAAGATATATTCGATGTAACGGAGGCCTTTTACGAGGTGCTCAGGCTATTTTCAAATATATTAAAAAGCAACGCCATTACGATTGCTATAAATACTCCCCGGACGCACCGTATATACGCAACAGGTTATCGCAATGAACTAAAGCAGGTAATCCTGAATCTGATAAACAACAGCCGTGACGCGATAAATTCAGCAAGGAAAAGGGGGGTTATTAAGAAGAATGGATATGTTACCATAGATATTGAAGAGGCAGAGGATAAGGTTGTCATCAACATAAGCGACAACGGAGGTGGGATAGACAACGATGTGATAGATAAACTCTTCGACGCGTATGTGACCACCAAAGGAGAGGGAGGCACGGGGATAGGCTTATACATGTCAAGGGCTATTATCGAGGGGAAGATGAACGGCAGGATTACCGCCTCTAATGTAGAAGGGGGAGCGCGGTTTACCATTGAGCTACCTACTGTAACACAGAAGGGAGATATGATATGACAGACATTAAATTCAGTATTTTGGTAGTTGACGACGAGGCAGGTAATCGTCAAATCCTGAGACAAATATTGAAAGATAAATATAAGCTGTTCTTTGCCGCGGAGGGTATGGCTGCTTTAGATATAGCCGCTCAAAACAAACCCGATATGATATTGCTTGATATAAATATGCCGGGGATTGATGGATATGAGACGTGCCGACGTCTGAAAGCTAACCCCGCGGCAGCCGACATCCCGATTATCTTTATTACCGCTTTAGGAGATGTAGGGGACGAATCCAACGGATTTGAAGCCGGATGCGTTGATTACATTACAAAGCCGGTATCCGCGCCTATCGTATTACACAGGGTTGCCGCCCATTTAGAGATAGCTCATCACAGGCGGCTCGCTGAGGAGACGGTTAAGATACGCACAAAACAGTTGAATGAGAGCCAGCAATCTGCTGTGATTATGCTTGGAGAGGCCGGCCACTATAATGACACAGATACGGGAAGCCATGTATGGAGAATGGCGTCCTATTGTGGAGAAATAGCGAGAGTCTGCGTATGGCCTGCCAATATGCTTGAAAGTTTGGAACTCGCGGCGGTAATGCATGATGTGGGAAAGATAGGAATTCCCGGCAGCATATTGAGAAAACCCGGCAAACTTGATCCCAACGAGTGGAAGATAATGGAAACACATACTACAATCGGGCACAGTATCCTATCAAAAAGCAATACGCCGCTATTTGAGATGGCGGCCGTTGTGGCGCATTATCACCATGAGAAATGGAATGGCGCGGGTTACCCCAAGGGTCTAAAAGAAAACGAGATCCCCGAAAGTGCGGCGATTGTGGCCGTTGCCGATGTCTTTGACGCCCTGACTATGATACGGCCATACAAAGAGGCATGGCCTATTGATATGGCCTTTGAGGAGATTAAAAAGGGGTCTGGAAGCCATTTTAATCCACATATCGTTGAGTGCTTTTTTGAAGCCATGGACGAAATCATAAGGATTAAAGAATCCTGGGATCAAAAGGAAAAGGAGGGCAGCTCCTGAAAACAGCAGTTGAAAGGCTTATACCAAAATGTGGGCTTGACTTGTCTGTCATTCCCGAATGCCACCGTTCCCTGTCTGTCATTCCTGCGAAGGCAGGAATCCAGTCGTTAAGAAGATGGATTCCATTATGTTAAAATCACGTAACAAGATTATTGCAGCCACTATAGTTGTTCTCATAGCCGTGGGGGCCTTATATTTTTTCTCAGGGTTTTTCTCCGGCAAATCTGGCTCTAAGCCTCAGAATACCGCTGCGCAAAAAATCTACAAGCTGACCTTTGGGCATAGTATGCCACCAAACAGCGCCATAGACCTCTCGGCGAGAAAATTTGCCGAGGTAGTATCACAAAAGACAAACGGCGGCGTAACTATAACAATTTATCCCAACCAGGAGCTTGCCAACGACCACAAAATGATAGAAATGGCGGTTGAAGGAGATTTGGATATACTTCTTACGCCGACAGCAAAAATGGGCGCGGTACTTCCAGCATTGCAATACTCCGATATTCCATTTCTATTTCCACACAAAGACGACGCCTACGAAATGCTGGCTGGAGAGCCAGGCAGACTGCTTTTGCAGCAACTCAATGGGTTCGGCCTCATAGGGGCGGCGTTTTGGGGTAGCGGGTTTAAGCAATTTACCGCACACAAGGAAATTCACTCTCCGAAAGATTTTAAAGGTATGAATGTCAGGATAATGAAAAGCCCCCTGATAATGGATCAATTCAGGGAATTCGGGGCTAATCCCATCCCCATAGATTTCCACGAAACGTATAAGGCATTAAAGGATGGGGTTGTCGAAGCCGAAGAAAATCCAATAGTAGTCATATATGATATGAAATTTCACGAAGTTCAATCTCATATTACAATAAGCAACCATGCCTACCTCTCGTATGTGTTTAGTTTCAGTAAGAAAAATTTTGAGAAACTTCCCCCCGATATTCAACAGATACTTATGGCAACATCAAAAGAGCTGGCCGGATATGAAAGAGAATTGATAGATGCGCAGGAAGCCGATGTGTTGAAAAAACTTGCAGAGACCGGCATAAAAATAACATATTTAACCGACGATGAGATAAAACAATTCCAGCTTGCCACCACAGGTATTCTCTATAAATACGCCCCTGTCATTGGCGGTGATGTGATAGCCTCGACTTTGGAATATCTCAGGCGGAAGTATAAGTATGAGGCCGGAGACGATATTATTATCGGTTTGAACGCTGATATGACACTTGGGGCGTCTATGTCCGGGATGGCGATAGAAAGAGGAATGAAGATTGCCGCAAAGGAGATAAATGAAAGCGGAGGACTGCTTGGGAAAAAACTTATTGTTGTAACGATGGACCACGCGGGAAACACAGCGAGAAGCAATGATAATATAAAGTTATTCGCTAAAATAAAAAACCTTGCCGCCGTTATGGGCGGCCTTCACAGCCATATTGTAATGGGGGACCTGAAGTTAATACATCTTTTTAAGATTCCATATCTACTTCCATGGACGACCCATCCTCAAGTAGTTCAAAACGGTTACGAGCCGAATTATGTTTTCAGGCTTTCTGCAAACGATACATATGCCGGGCCGTTTTTGGTGGAACAGGCATTAAAAAGGACCAAGAAAATAGCCCTTCTGCGAGTCAATACAGGCTGGGGCGATATAAATGAAGAGATAATGGCAAATTATCTGAAAGAAAAGGGTTTAAAATTCACAGCGATAGAATCGTTTAATTTAGGCGAGACAGATTTTCACGAGCAAATCGAGAGGATTGCCGGCTCGGGGGCCGGGATAATTATAATGCTGGCATATAATAATGAGGGAGCAATTATAATAAAGCACCTATTTTACGGCAAAAAGAAAATTCCCGTTATCTCGCACATGGCAATAACGGGAGAAGATTTCTATAAAGAAGTAAAAAAGGAGCTAACTACGATTGATTTATCATTTATGCAGACATATTCATTTATAACCGCCAATAATACCAGGAGTAAGGATTTCGTGAAGACATATATGAACGAATATGGTGTAAAGACCCCACAAGAGATATTCTCTCCAAATGCCACGGCGCGCGCTTACGACATGCTTATGTTATTAGCAGAGGCGGTCAGGCAGGCGGGTACGCTCGATAAAGCGGCAATAAGAGACGCGATGGAGAGTATTCAGCACTATGAAGGCCTGACTAAGATGCACTCGCCGCCGTTTACAAAGACCCGGCACGACGCCCTGGATGAAAAGGGATATTTTATGGCTGTATTTGATAAAAATGGCGCTATAATTCCCATCGGTGAGGGTAGAAAATGATTAGAAAACTATTTGACAATAGTATCAAGACCAAACTATTAATAAGATATTTATCTTTTGTAATAGTGCTGATGGCTGCAACAACAGCCACGGTTGCGCTGCTATTGACAAATGTACTATATAAGGAGATGACAGACCGCATCACAACATACGACGCCCATTGTATGGACAATTTTGAACAATATATGAATACGATGTTAAATACAGCGAAGGACTTCAGTAAGAACACAATTGTAACAGATGCCTTGATAAATCCTGACCTGCGCACCGCTTATTTTTCCAAAATATCAAATATATTTGTAATAAACGGTGGCGTCAGCGTCGTAGATTATGTCGGATACACCATTTATTCTAACATGAAAGATACGCCGGATTACTCGAAGTTGTTCCAAATAAGGCTGGCTCTCGCCAGTGGAAAAGAAAACGTATTTCTTACCGACAAAGGCACGATTATTATCGTAGTCCCGATAGAGTATTATAAGTCGCCGCAAGGGGCAATCGTCGTTGAGTCCGATGTTATGAATGTATTTCTGGCAGCCAATCAAAATGACCCCATTTATTACCACAGGCTGTATGCTGGCGACAAACTGATATCAGAAATGAACTATATAAAAGGTAATGTGTATATTACGGCAAAAAAGACGGCTGACAAGGAACACACAATTCTTAATAAACTGAAAATTACTCTGGAAGCAGGTATATTAAAATCGGTATATCTGGTCATTGTCTATAACGCAATAACAAAACTTGGCATAATAGGGTTAATTTTTCTTATTGCGGCGGCCTATATTACAAAAAGAATCGGCAATAATATAGTCAATCCGATTTTGGCGTTATGCGATAAAATCAGCAGGGCTGCTGAAAATGAAGACATCAAATGCAGCCCCACCGGTACCGGCGATGAACTTGAGACCCTTGCCATGACGTTTGACATCAGGACGGAGAGTCTGATGGCAAAAAACATACAGCTTTCAGAGGAAATGGGCGAACGCATTGCCGCAGAGAAAAAACTCAAGGCCGCTCATGATATGCTTGAGGTGAGAGTTGCACAACGCACAGAGGAACTATCCATTGCAAAGGAGGTAGCCGAGGCGGCGTCGCTGTCTAAATCCGCCTTTGTGGCAAATATGAGCCATGAAATCAGAACTCCAATGAACTCGATTGTCGGATTCCTGGATTTGGTTGTGGAAGATGCTTCTATAACCAGTAAAAACAGGGAATATATAGAGATTGCAATCAAGTCGGCGAAGTCTCTATTGAGGTTAATAAACGATATTTTGGATATCAGCAAGCTCGAAAGCGGTAAGATAGAGATAGAAAGCCATCCCTTTAGCATCTACAAATTAATTGAGGGCGTAAAAAATTCTTTTGAGCAGCAAATCCGGCAAAAGGGCCTGTATTTTAAGGTAACGCTTGATTCAGAGCTTCCATCGGAATATTATCTTGGGGATTCAGTGAGATTGACACAGGTAATTATAAATCTCATAGGCAACGCCATTAAATTTACTGAACACGGGGGAATTACACTAACAGTAAACCAGATGGACGAGGGGGATACGATGCTGTTTTCGATTGCCGACACGGGATTGGGTATACCAGAGGAGAGGCAGGACAAGATTTTTGAGGCATTTACACAGGCTGACAGCTCAACGACCCGCCGCTTTGGGGGAACAGGGTTAGGCACGACGATATCCAGGCAACTGGTTGAACTGATGGGGGGGCGCATATGGCTGGAGAGTGAGCTGAACAAGGGGAGTGTGTTTAGTTTTACGGTCAAAATAACGCCCACGCAACAGGCTGTAATTGAAGAGATTGAAGATACACATGTATGTAAGCTTCAAAAAATACTTAGGATATTGCTTGCGGATGACATAGAGGAAAACATCTTGCTGCTAAAAACCCGCCTTGAGCAGCGTGGCCACAGGATTGAAACGGCGCGAAACGGGTATGAGGCTGTGGAGTGCTATAAAAGAGGCGGTTTTGACATAATACTCATGGACATGCAAATGCCTGTGATGGACGGCCTTGAGGCCACGCGTCAAATTCGTGAGATAGAATCAAACACCGGCACACATATACCGATAATAGCCCTCACCGCAAGTGTTACTTCTGATGAGCGCAAAATATATATCAGCAAAAGTGTTGATGAGGTGGCCGCAAAGC
>JADFXF010000078.1 GCA_015233685.1 Nitrospirota bacterium
TATTTGGCTTGAGGATGTGCTGAGACAGATTCCGGACAAGCCGGAATGACAGACTAAGATATTTCATAAATACACTAATCATTGATTATTAATGCACATATGATTTAAAAATAGAATTACCCCCCTTCGTCTTTAATCCTCATGTTGTCTTTTTTGAATCTTTTTATGATTCTATAAGCGAGGAAGTAAAACCACTGTGAGAGCCTTGCCTTGCTGAGATTTCCCGTTTGATCCATGATGATATGAAAGACTGCCCCATATAAAATTCCCGTGACCGCCTCAGACCCGCTGTAATATGCTATAAATCCCAACACAATAAATAACTCGTATGAGTGAAATATAAGTGTTATCCTGTTCCACTTCATCTCATCGCACCATGAGGTGAAATTACGCATGGTAAGCCTCTCGCCAGAAAAAATGAGAAAATCAAATATGTGGTCTATATCAATGAACACACCCGTTATCAGGGCAGCGGCCGCCTCCTGCCATGAGTTGGTAATCGCGTAAATAACGCCGCCAAGGGCCGCGGATGTGCAGGCGTGAACACGAGTTGTCAAATTACCACCTCCGGTTTATAAAAACATCGAAACAACGAACAACAAAGTCAGGGCGCACATTATTATGGTCGCAGCCCATGCAATCGTATTAAATGTCCCCTTGTTTATATAGTCCCCCATTAACTCTTTTTTGTTAATAAGCATGAGCATGAAAAACAATACAAAGGGCAGCATAACGCCGTTGACTACCTGCGAAATCCACATAACCGCTATCAGCGGCATACCGGGAAATAAGACAATCAACGCCCCAACGACGATAAATACGGTATATAGGCCCATAAAAATAGGCGCTTCTCTAAAGGTCTTGTTGATGCCGGCCTCAAAGCCCATCCCCTCGCAAATGTAGTATGCCGTGGCAAGCGGCAAAATTGAGGCGGAAAACAAGGACGCGTTGGCAAGGCCGACCGCGAATAGCACTGAGGCATACTTGCCCGCTATCGGTTTCAGCGATACGGCCGCGTCACTGGCGCTCTCTATGTGTATGCCGGCCTTGTACAGCGTTGCCCCGCATGCTACTATGATAAACAGGGCTATGATGTCCGTCATAAAACAGCCAAATATGACGTCTATGCGTGACGCCCAGTAGTTTTCTTTTTTTACGCCCTTTTCCACTATTGAGGACTGAATGTAAAATTGCATCCATGGCGCGATTGTAGTGCCGACTACCCCGATTAGCGTGACGATGTATCCGGTGTCGAATCTGAAAGAAGGCCTGATTGTCTCCATCGCTACCTGTGACCAGTCTGGCCTGGCAAGGAAGGCCGCGGGTATATAGACGAGATAAACTACGCAAAAGACTAAAAATGTTATCTCAACGACACGATATGAGCCTTTCAGTATGAACAGCCATACGATTAATGCCCCTAATGGGACCGATATGTACTTGCTTACGCCGAACATCTCATTACTTGCCGCCCATCCGGCAAACTCTGCCGCGGTATTTCCTATATCCGTTATGGACAGGAACAACATCAGCCAGAAGGTTACCTTCACGCCATAATTTTCGCGGATTAACTCGGCAAGCCCTTTGCCCGTTACCGCGCCCATTCTGGCCGACATCTCCTGCACAACGATGAGCGCCACGGTTATTGGTATAAGTGACCACAGGAGCGAATAGCCATAGTGCGCCCCGGCAATTGAGTATGTTGTTATGCCGCCCGCGTCGTTGTCAACGTTCGCGGTTATGATGCCAGGCCCAATGATTGACATAAGTATTGCCAGATTCCTTAGTCGTTTCTTCAATTGAAGCCCCTTAATTTCCCGTTAACCCGATTTTCAAAATCCAGCGTATCTGAATCGAAATATATTAGTCCAGTAGTCTTCCCTGGGGACATATCCCCAGCCCTCCAGTACAGGTCTTATCTCAGAATCGTACATGGAAGATATTACAATAAACGGGCGGATTGCCGCTTCAGTTTTTTCCTTAATTCTATGTTCAATTTCGGCGGGTGCTATGATGTCAAGGCCTTTGGTTTTCGTATGCCATTTCGCGGGATTGCCGTCTATAAACCCCGCCGCGGTGGTGTTCATTGCCCGCAGTATGGCGTATGTCTCATGTCCGCCGACCCCCGTGCCCCATATATAGACAGGGATGTGCGGGTTTGAGGCCAGCTTGTCCCTGAGCCCCTCGCAGTATCTCCTTTGAAATTTGGCGACAATCCCTTCAAGTTCATGCGGAAGGGGCGCGGTCACAGCGCTCTGCATCATAAGGCCGGTAAAGGCCGTGATGTGCAGGACTTTATAGCGCTCCGCTATCTTAAGCCATAGGCCGCGCTCACACCATTTTTCAATTCCATCGTCAATATATCCAAGCTGCTTGTGCACAGCCTTGCGCCACATGGGGTGCGGGCCAAGGTTGCAGTCAACGAGCAGCCGCTCGTATGAACTGTCAGGGATTTGAAGGGCACCGCAGCAGTGGTGAAATTCGAAACTCGCGGTTGCCCCGTGTGTCAGGCCCATTGTCAGGTATGTATCGCCATAGACAAGGGCTGCCTCGGGGTGAGCCCTAAGGGTGACAGCCATAGCCTTAAGGGCTTCGCTGCCAAGTCGGCTCTTTTTTGGCAGATGCGTTATGAACTCTCCGCTTGACGCCATTAGTGCTATATTCCACATTGCCGCGGTGGAACTTCCCTCAGGTGCGCATATAAAAACGGTATTTCTTATGATTTTTCGTACCTCTTTTATGAATGCGTCCTGATTATTGGCAGCCGAGGCTGTGTCAACGATAATAAGCTCTATTGAGCCGTCTATTGTCTGATTTGCCAAATCTGCGATGGTCTCTCTGATGAACTCCGGGCAGTGGTTTGCTATGGCAACCACGGTAATCAAATTAATCAGGGGGGTGTCGTGTTTGAACGAATGAGCGGCAGCCTCAGTTGGTTCAGGCGTTTCTTGTATTTTTTTCCATAGCACGTTATATGACAGCCGACGTTTGCCGTTGCCACCGTCAAAGCATAATGCCCCCGGCTCAAGCCGCAGACTGGCGGTGTCTACGTATGGATGGGCCACATGGGGTTTGGAAAAGACATATGGCAAGACGCCAGACACACTCACGGTGTTGTCAGTTACCACAGCGTCAAAGAAAAATATCGCGAATGCCCCTGTTTTTAAGAACTGTTCTATCTCATTACACATCTGTTGGTCTGGTTCAACAGCAACCGCAAGGTCAAAGTAGTTAAGTGGCAGTCCTGAGGGGGACTGTTCAACACAGACAACGCCGTGTGGGATTTGAGTGTTGGGATTGTGTCCAATCACCCAAACTTCATATCTGCTGGTTAGCTCAACGAGGGCGTCAGGGCGGATACCCCCGCCAGCAAAGATGACCTTGCCGCGCGGCGGTAAGTTGGACTCCGCAAAGGCAGCCGCAAGATTATACCGGTAGCCTTCGATTGAGGTGTCTGCCGTGTCAGGTTCAGCGTTGTTAAAATATGCGCGGTGGTACTGCCTTGAATATGTAAAACATGAGAAGTTCTCCGGTAGAATCGAATCACGCAATCTTAGGGCGGCCTCCCCCGGGCAGACGGGCTTGGGGGGTGGGTAGAGGGGCTGAGGTGATTCATTGTAAAGTGCCGCCTCACGGGCGATAATAACCCCTGCCTCTGAGTTATAGTCCCCATAGTCGTAATAACCGCTGCCGTCTGAGGCGGGTTTGGCGGTCTTTTGCAGCGGATGGTTCCTGATTCCACCAATGAGGGCCTCCACGCTGTAAAGGGCCGCAGTCCTGAAAAACCGTGCCCATAGCTCCATGTCCCCGGCATATCTGAGGGTTGTGTCGAGGTATCCACCTGCCTCCTGCCATAGCTGCCTCCGCCAGAATGTGGATTCCTGCTGTATGTGCGGCGGGCCTATGTGCCCTTCAAGGTACATTTTTCTTGACCATAGCGGGATTGGCTCAAGGGCTGTTGTGAGCATCCCGCTTTCGTCCCAGACGGTTGGACGTCCCATAATCCACCGGACTTCGCTAAATGCCCTGAACACCAGCGACACAATCCAAAGCGCACCCGCGTGTAGCTTGTCGTCGGAGTTTAACCAGCCCATAATCTCTCCGGTGGCGCGTCTGAGGCCCTCGTCTATGGCCGCGTACTGACCGGCGTCAGGGGCGCTTTTTGAGTATGTTATATGGCGCTGATATTTCTTAATTATCTCAACTGAGTTGTCCGAACTGCCGCCGTCCATTATTATATACTCAAGGTTCGGGTAGCCCTGCGTAATAACAGACAATATACACTGCTCAAGATATGCCCCCTGATTAAATGAAGGCGTTACAATGGTTATCTTTGGAAGCCGCTGCCGCCATATATCCAGCCTCAGGGTGTGGGCTGTTTGTGCCGCGTTCAGATCAAATGGGAGAATTTCGAGGTATGACTCATAAAGAGAAAGAGTCTCCTGCTGCGACGAGGCAGTCTTGAATCTCTCAACTATGGCGTTTACCGCCGTATTGCCCGGGACATCACCGCGTGCGGTGACAGGTGTGGATATTGTCCTGCCTGCCAACTCAGGGATTTCGTCATATGTTTGTATATTGATAAGCGCAGTGTCAATGAACGTCCCTGCGTCGTGCCAGTGAGGTAGCTGCCCTGGCCAAAGGGCGCTGCCCTGTGCAACTATTTGAGGCTTATCCGGAGGCGTTTTAAGCGATGAGCTCATTGCCCTTGCAATCAGCGCCGGGTCAATGGCCGTTATGCAAAACTTCTCCTCAAACCGGCATCTCCAGCCGCATCCATAGCACTCAAGCGGCAGGCACACGGCGGTCGTAAGTTTCGAGTATGGGAAAAACCGCCCGAAATGCCCTCCACCAAGGACTACCACGTTTTGTGTCCCCACGGCTGTGGCGATATGGGCGGCCGCCGAATCAGAGGACAGCAGGTGGCGGCTGCGGCGGATTATCGCCGCCGTCTGGCGAAGAGTAGCCTTGCCGGTCAGGTTGTGGCATGTGCCCTTAAAATTCCCGAATATTTGGGCTGAGACATCAACAGTGTCCATGCCGCCAAGTATTATAACTTTAAAGTTTGTGAACTCCTTTAATACCTCGCTGAATAATGGATATATCTTATAGTCGTTTTGAGAGCCGGGCGCAACGGCCAGTGTCTGAGAGGGTTGAAGTTCATGGCGGTCAAAAAACTCATCGGCAAACCTTTCATCCTCCGGGGTTGTCCACACGGCGGGGTGGAGCGTTTCCCCTGTCTCAATGCCGAAGTATCTAAGGAAATCCGTGTGTCTATATATTTCGGCTGTTTCAGGCCTGTACACTGACGGCAGCAGCGCCGTATAATAGCAATTGTTTGAGCTTCTGTGTGCCTCGCTGATATTGCACAGGTCTCCAAGGAAGCCCACCCTGGTCTTAGCGCCGCTTCTGGTTGCGAATATATCGCCGATAAGCTCCCGTGAGTAGACCGGGTTCATTGCGATATCCACGTCGAGGGCTTGTATGCGCCTTATGATGACCTCACGGTAATGGGCGTCTGTGTAGGCAAGTGTCTTGTTAAATGAGATTACGTTATCTACAAAAGGGCAGGGAACATAGATTTCAGCGATGTGGTCCTGGCAGAGGACGGTAATTCTGGCCGTTTTAAATTTGTCGGCAACAGCGCCCAACATAGAGGCGGCCAGGACGTTATCGCCGATGGAATCGGTGCGTATCCATAGTATGTGGCTCGGGTTGTCAAATTTGAGGGCAGTGTCGGGTTTCAAGCGGCACCGTTATGAGATAGTTTGGGCAGGCGATACATTGTCGTGTTCATTAACCGGGGCGGTGCCGTTGACTAAAAAGTGTTTTACTTCAAAGGGGAGCCTCGCAATGCCGTGAAACGGTATCTGGCTCGTCGGCTTACTGTATGTGACGACAATAGGCCCGAGCATGTCAATTCTATCGTGGCTATTAATTGTCTCAGCACCCTTGTAGATTGCCCCTTTGGCGGCCAGTCCAAACAGAAACTCCTCTGGCTTGACGCTGAACGTTATGTCTATTTTCACAACGAGACGTTGTCCGGGGGACATATCAGCAATCACATGCCGTACTTCTTTGTTGCCGCCGCCGAAGACGAATGTCCCGATGCGGTCAAACAGGCTTACAATCACAATAGTGTCATATATAGGTTCGTTGGCCTGTATGAGCGCGTAAAACGAGAGTGTCTCCATCATTTCCGCGTGAAACGTATCGTAGCCGTCCTTGTTCAGCACCCTCACGCCGAGGATAGTCATTGCCCCCGTGCCGTAGCTTCTGGTGTTTTCATTGAGGATATTGTGAGCAAGGATGTCCTCAGGGGACATCAGGCCATTGCTGGCATCGTGTGCGTCTGATGAGCAGGGTAGTGTTAGCGGGGCGTGATAAACCGCCGGGGGGATGAAAACAGAGGCCTTCTTTACCGTATGGGAATAAATATTAATTGCCTCAATTGGAGAGCCGATGAAGGTGATTTCCCCGTTTTCAAGCAGGATTGCCCTGTCGCAGAGGCTCCTTAGGGCCTCCATATCGTGTGAGACAAAGACGCAGGTTGTGCCGCTTTGAATGATTTCTCTTATCGTATTAAAACTCTTCTGCTGGAAAAATATATCTCCCACTGAGAGCGCCTCATCAATGATAAGTATCTCCGGCTTTACGTTAACGGCACAGGCAAATGCAAGCCTGACGTACATTCCAGTGGAATATATCTTCATCGGCTGGTCAATGAAGTCCCCTATGTCGGCGTACTCTATGATGGAGTGCATCTTGTCCTCCATCTCTTCCATCGTATAACCCATGATGGCACCATTCATAAGGACATTTGCGCGTCCGGTGAAGTCGGGATTGAAGCCGGCACCCAGCTCAAGCAGGGCTGATATGCGCCCCCTTGTCTCAATTGTCCCTTCTGTCAAACGCAGGATTCCGCATATGAGCTGCAAGAGTGTGCTTTTACCTGAGCCGTTACGTCCCAAAAGCCCTATCGCCTCACCCATTGGAACGTCAAAGGTTATATTGCGAAGTGCCCAGAACTCGTGGTGGTACTTTTTACCCTTAGGATTTAACAGCTCTTTTAGTCTGTCTGTCGGGCGTGTGAATATTCTGTACTTCTTGCCCGCGCCTTTAAGCGAAATAGTCGTATCCATAATATATTACTCAGGAACTTAGAGCACCTCCGCGAAGTCCGGTTTCAGGCGTTTAAATATAAATCCTCCGGCCACAGTTGACGCCACTCCCAGTATAAATAATAACAGCATACCCTTCCAGTGGCTTTGCTCAATACCCAAAAGGGACAGTCTATACCCTTCGACAACGTAATACATGGGGTTGAGCTTCAGGAGAATTCGCAGACTTTCCGGCACCGCCGCCGGTTGATACACAATAGGGGTATAAAAAAACCACATCCCGATTAGTACGTTTATGACTTGCCCGATGTCTCTGAGAAATATGTTCATGCTTGAGACCATCCAACTGATACCCATAATAAGCAGGCTCAACAGGAAGATATACACCGGCAGATAAAATATGAGAATGGTGAGTTTTTTGGTTATTATCACTGCGGCCACACCAATGATGCCGAACATTATTGCGTGATTAAGCATATTTGAAAGCAGTATGCTGAGGGGAAGGAGTTCTGAAGGGAAAAGGCTTTTAGTTATAAGCGTCTTGTTTTCGATGAGGATTTGCACGTTACGCTGCACTGTCTCCGCGAAATATAACCACGGTGCAAGACCACACAGCAGCCATAACAGGAAACTTTTGGTTCCAGCCTCAGGCCCAAGCCTTGCCTTCAGTACGAATGAAAAAATAAACGTATAGGTTATAACAGTGATAACGGGGTGAATGACCGCCCAGAAAACTCCGAGGAATGAGCCAGTGTAGCGGCTCTTCAAATCACGAATCACGAGGCATTTGAGCATATACCTGTTGCTTATAACCTCACGGATAAAGCGAAAGGCCACCATCTTCAATGATATCAGCCTGGTTAAAAACACTGTCGCTATGGCTGGCTACCACACATTAATAACCCACACGGACTGGGGAAAAGACCGGACAGCACCCTCAGCACCCTCATAGCCCCCAAGCATCCCAAATCCCACACGTAGAAGGCCGACAATAAATATCCATGCGAAATGGTAACATAATCGGGGAGTTGTTGTCAATTGCGCTATGACACAAATTTACGATAGATTGATTGTCGCCGTCGCTTTATGATACACTTAGTCTAAGCAGGGACGGTGGATTTATGAATAAAATAGTTTGTGCTGTGGTCATAGTGTTACTATTTTCCGTGACATTCCCTTTTCGGGCGTATGCGGCGGAGATGTCTTTAACCCAGCAAGACAGAGAAAGGCTGATACGCCTCGAAGAGGGTTTAAA
>JADFXF010000079.1 GCA_015233685.1 Nitrospirota bacterium
AGGTGTATGAAAGCCGCCCTTAAGGACGCACAAGTCCACCCTGAGCAAATAAACTATATAAACGCCCACGGCACATCAACAAAATTTAACGATGAGCTTGAGACCCTTGCAATTAAAAATTTATTCAAAGACCATGCCTATAAACTTGCCATAAGCTCGACTAAATCCATGACAGGGCATCTGTTAGGCGCGGCAGGCGGAGTGGAAGGGGTGTTTTCCGTGTTGAGCATCTACAACAGTATCATACCCCCTACGGTAAATCTTGATAACCCCGACCCGATGTGCGACCTTGACTACACACCTCACAAGGCGCGCAAGGCCGACATAGAGTACGCGCTGTCCAACTCATTCGGTTTCGGAGGCACAAACGCCTGTATAGTCTTTAAGAGGACGGCAGATTAACTCAATGGTACTCCCCGCTTTACTTACATCGCTTGAACAGTCGCTAAACTACTACTTTAACGACAAGGAACTGCTCATTGAGGCCGTTACGCATCGCTCATACTATCACGAGTGTCTGGACAAGTCACAGCCTTATAACGAACGGGTGGAGTTTCTGGGAGACTCAGTCTTAGGGCTTGCCATCTCAGAGACCCTTTACATTGAAAAAATTTTCTGCAAAAAAAACGACAAGTTAATTCATACCATTTTCACCGAATCCGAGATGTCACGCCTGAAATCTTACCTCGTATCGAAAAAGATACTCTCTGAACTGGCGCTTGCCATGAACCTCGGCCAGTACCTCAAACTCGGCAAGGGCGAGGAGATGACAGGGGGCAGGGAGAAACTCTCTCTGCTGGCCAATACCCTTGAGGCAATCTTTGGCGCGGTGTTCCTTGACGGCGGCTATGATACGGCAAAGAAGATAATCATTGGCCTCTATCAGCCAGTTTTAACTCAGCTTTTAAACAGCCACACATCTTTCGACTTCAAGACCGAGCTGCAGGAAATCAGCCAAAAACTCTTTTCCTCCCTGCCAGACTATAAACTCGCATCAGAGGCCGGTAACGACCACAACAAGGATTTCGTTTACGAGGTCTTCGTTGGCGGCAAATGTATGGGAAGCGGCAGGGGCAAGAACAAAAAGACAGCCCAATCTGAGGCGGCGCGCATGGCACTTGAGGCACTTGCCTGCCCGGCAACTCCTGAGACACCCGAGACAATCAGCGAACCGAGCGCGTGTAACAACGCGGCATTGCACAGCAGCAATGAATGATTTTGACAAATCAATGCCAGCATCCCCGTTAACATACAAAGATTCAGGCGTTGATATAGACAAGGCCGACACATTCATTAAAGATGTCTCTCCATTAATAAAAAAAACCTTTAGAAAAGAGGTACTCACCGACATAGGTTCTTTCAGCGCCCTGTTCAAATTAGATTTGGCCAAATTCACTGACCCCGTGCTTGTAAGCGGTACTGACGGCGTGGGGACAAAATTAAAAATAGCGTTTATGGCCGGAAAACACGACACAATCGGCATAGACCTCGTTGCGATGTGCGTAAACGATGTGCTTACCTCAGGGGCGGAGCCGTTGTTTTTCCTTGATTATCTGGCGGTGTCGGCCCTTGCGCCGCTCACGGCGCGGGAGATAATTAAGGGGATTGCGGCGGGATGTATGGAGGCCGGCTGCGCGCTGATTGGCGGTGAGACGGCGGAGATGCCCGGGTTTTATTCAAACGGCGAATATGACGTGGCGGGGTTTTGCGTCGGTGCCGTGAACAGGCCGGACATCATAGACGGCGCTGCCATAGTGGAGGGCGATGTCGTTATTGGGTTAGCGTCGTCCGGACTTCACAGTAACGGCTACTCACTGGCAAGAAAATTATTCTTCGAAATAGAAGGGCATACGACAAACACATTCATCCCTGAACTCGGCAAGACAATCGGCGAGGAGCTGCTCACGCCGACGAAGATATATGTAAAATCAGTGTTATCTCTAAAGAGTAAAATAAAAATAACGGGCATGGCACATATCACCGGAGGCGGGATAACCGGCAACCTGCCGCGAGTTTTACCCGCCGGTCTTGGCGCGTACATTGACAAGTCTTCATGGGAGTCACCCGGTATATTCGGCCTTATAAGAGATAAAAATCTCATCAGCGAAGAGGAAATGTTTAAGACATTTAATATGGGCATAGGTTATACGTTAGTTGTCGCAAAGGAAGACGCCGCGCGTGCCGTTGAAATACTTAAAGGCATGGGCCAGAAGGCATTCGCAATAGGGAAAATTATAAAAGGCGTAGGGGTAATTTACAATTAGGGCGGGTAGCGTATTCATTGACAGCATCCCGTTAGACGAGGCCATGAACAAGTGGTTTCATTACCTATCCGATAATGGTCTCTTACGCGCGTTTCAGGCTGAGGCCATAGATGTGGCCGTCTCTATGGGCAGGATTACGGCTGAGCCGGTTACAGCGCTTTTGTCCTCGCCGTTTTTTCATTCCTCCGCGATGGACGGCTATGCCGTGAGGTTCGATTCAACCTTCGGGGCGTCTGAGACTACCCCCGTTAGGCTGGCAATCCCTGATGACGCGCTCTATATTAATACGGGAGAGCCGATTCCCGAAGGCTTCAACGCGGTCATTATGATAGAGGACGTAAATACGGGAAGAGACGCCAGCGCCGACTATATTGAAATCATAAAGGCCGCAACACCCTATCAGCACATCAGGGTCATAGGCGAGGACATCGTGGCAACGGAGCTTATTCTGCCAGAAAATCACAAAATCAGGGCAATAGACATAGGGGCGGCCCTGGCGGGCGGACATACGCGGATAAAAGTCAGAAAGAGGCCATCTGTGGCGGTCATCCCAACGGGCAGTGAGATTGTCGCCCCCGGTGTGCCGCTTACAAAGGGCAAGATAATTGACTCCAACTCGGCGATGATAGAGGGCCTTATAACCGGCTGCGGCGCTGTGGCCACTTGCTATCCAATCGTAAGAGACGACCTTGATGAGATAAAAACCGTCGTCAGTAAGGCGGTAAAGGCGCATGACCTCGTGTTAATCATCGCAGGCTCATCAGCCGGCAGCAGGGACTATACCTCAACAGTGATAAAAGACCTGGGGCAGTGTATCCTGCACGGTGTAAATATCAAACCCGGCAGGCCGCTCATTCTCGGCGTGATAGAGGACTGTGTTGTTGTCGGTGTGCCCGGCTACCCGGTCAGCGCGTACATAACGGTAGATTTATTTATAAAACCATTGATATACAAATGGCTTGGCCTAAGTGCTCAGGAGACCGAGACTATTACCGCCGTAATCGGCAGGACGATAAGCTCGGCGATTGGTCAGGAGGAGTTTATTCGCGTAAAGGTCGGCAAAGTAGGCGATAGGTTTGTGGCAACACCGCTTGGACGTGGGGCGGGCATTATGATGTCCCTTGTCAGGGCAGACGCGATGCTCACAATTCCGGCTATGTCAGAGGGCGTCGGGGCGGCCTCTGAGGTCAATGTCGCGCTTATGCGCCCAAAAAGCGACATACTCAACACCATTGTCTGCATAGGAAGCCATGACAATACGCTGGACGTTTTATATAACTTCCTCAAGAGGAAATACCCGCGGTATTCCTTATCCAGCGCCCATGTTGGCTCAATGGGCGGCATAATCGCCATTAAAAAACACGAGGCCCACATCGCGGGGACACATCTGCTTGATGAGGAAACAGGGTTATATAACATACCGTTTATCGAAAAATACCTGTCTGAGGAAAAAGTCCTGCTCGTCAATCTCGTCCACCGGCAGCAGGGATTCATTGTGAGGCCGGGAAATCCGAAAAAAATTGCCACAATTGATGACCTCACACGGGGGGATATAATATTCATTAACCGGCAACCTGGCACAGGCACGAGGCTCCTGACGGACAAGTGCCTGAAAGAGCGCGGGATTTCGGGACAAAAGATAAAGGGCTACGACACCATAGAATATACGCATATGGCCGTTGCCTCCGCCGTTGCCTCCGGGCGCGCAGACACAGGGATGGGGATATTAACGGCCGCCATAGCGCTCGGCCTTGATTTCATTCCGGTTGCGAAGGAACGCTATGATTTCGTCCTAACGAGGGAGGCCTACGCACTTCCTATGGTTGAGGCCCTGTTTGATATAATTCGCAATGACACAGAGTTCAGACAGACAACCCTTCGTATGGGCGGCTATGACGTCTCAGACATGGGAAAGATAATGTACGGTAATTAGGGCAATGAACCCACTCGTGTGGAGATTCGCGGTGGGGCTAACCCCGCCGTCACTGACAGACAACGCGTCAGACGCCTCACGGCTCAAGTCAGCGCTCTGCCAGCCCGGCTTGCATATCCCGCTGACTGTTCTCAGGGCGCTGCCCGCTTGGCTGCGCGATAATGATTACACAGTAACAGGCTGCATTGCCGCCACCGGAGACCCGGATAATAAGCAAGATAACAAGGTAGTGTCCATAGGGCGGCAGGGGTCGTACGGAGTTGCGCTTGACATTGGAAGCACGAACATATGGGGGGAGCTTATAGATTTAGACACCGGGGCTGTCTTATGCAAGGAGGTTATCACAAATCCTCAAACCCGCTATGGGGCAGATATATTGACGCGGATTTTCTACTCCATGCAGGAAGATGGAGGTGCGGCGGCCCTTCACGAGTGCCTTGTTGGCGCGGTCAACGCGGTTATTAAGTCGCTGAGGGGCGAAGCGGCAATAGCACAAGAGGCCATTCACGCGGTTGTAGTTGCCGCCAATACCACTATGACACATTTTTTATTAAATTTACCCGTCAATAATATTCCCACAAGCCCGTACATCCCTGTGGTCAACGCACCGGGGTTTCAGTCGCCATCTAATCTGGGGATAGAGATAAACCCGGAAGGGGTGATATACCTGTTTCCAAACGCTGGAAGCTATGTGGGCGGAGATATAGTCTCAGGGATAATCGCATCAAAAATATATAAGTCTGACACACCGAGCATACTAATAGACATCGGTACAAACGTGGAGATAGCGGTTGGGACGAAGGACTGGATACTGGTCGGGGCGGGTGCCGGGGGGCCGGCCTTTGACGAGGGAATCGCGGGGATAGGCGGGAGGGCTGCCGGGGGGGCGATATATGATGTGTCGCTTGACGACGGCTTAAACGTGAGGCTGCTGACCATTGGCGGCGGACGGCCGTCGTGCCTGTGCGGCACGGGGATGGTGAGCTTGGTTGCGAGCCTTTTTGAGGCAGGGATAATTGAGCAAAACGGGGCGTTAATTGACGGGAAACGAAACGTCGTCAACAGCGCGCAAGGCAGTGGGTTTCTCTTACACGAAGACGGCGGGGGCAGGCAATTAATCGTCTATCAAACAGAGATAAATAATTTCCTGCTGTCAAAGGCGGCGATGTTCACCCTGCTTTCGGTTATGACGCACACGGTAGGGCTGGCCTTCTCTGACGTAGACAAGTTCATCCTGACCGGCGCGCTTGGGACGCACATAAAGGCCAAAGACGTTAAGACGCTGGGACTGTTGCCAGACGTATCGGAAGACCGTATAATACATATAGAAAACGCCTCACTTGCCGGTGCAGGAGGGCTTCTGCGTGACCGTAGCCTCCTTGACGATATAGAAGTGATAACAAACCTGATAACATACAAGGAGATGAACGAAGACACCGGCTTTATGAATGAACTGCAGGGGGCGATGTTCATTCCCCATACGGATATGGCAAAATTGAAGGGCTAATGCAATGCGTCCGTTTGACATCTGTATACATTAAGATTTAATATTAGAAGTATGAAGCAGGTGTGCGACGCAGAAGGAGGGATATAGAGATGTTAAAATTTGACCGCATTACGCTAAGCGGATTTAAATCCATAGATTCAGAAGGCCAAACAGTAGATTTCGGTGATATTACAGTCTTCATCGGGGCCAATGGCGCTGGTAAAAGCAATCTTGTGTCTTTTTTCGATATGATATTCTCCATGGCAATCATAAGATTGGAATTGTACACAAATCTGTATGGCTCGGCGACTTCTATCCTTCATTATGGTCCTGAAAAAACGAAATTAATAGCGGCCGAACTTAGTTTTAGTGGTGATAAGGCAAGAGGTTATTATAGGTTTAAACTTGCTCATGCGGCAGGAGATATATTTATATTCGACGATGAGGAATTAGAAATTCACTACTCTGGATTTTCGCAACCTAAAATAATAAACCTTGGTGCTGGTCATAAAGAAAGCAAACTTATAGAACCAGGACTTTTTATATCTGAAACAATTACCGAACCGGAACCGAAAGATCCTGTCAATGATCGTGTTGTGTGTAACTTCTTGTTAGAAAATTGTTCTGTTTATCAATTTAATGACACCACATTAGGAGCTAAAATTAGAAATAAGTGTGATATTAGTGATGATACGTTCATGTATGGTAACGCTGGCAATCTTGTCGCAATATTATACGCAATGAAAAACAATGAGAAAACAAACAAGTATTATAACAGAATTGTATCCCGGATTAACGCGGTGTTTCCTCAATTCGAGGACTTTGTGCTTGAGCCGTCGAAACATAATCCGAATCAGATAATTTTGAAATGGAAAGACAAGGAATCACAATATACCTTTGGTTCTCATCAAATCAGCGACGGAACGCTGCGGTTTATGGCATTGGCAACATTACTTCTTCAGCCCCCTGAGTGGCTGCCAAAGGTCATAATCATTGACGAACCTGAATTAGGGTTACACCCAACGGCTATTTCCGACTTGGCTGGTATGGTAAAATCAGCAAGTCGACATGTCCAGGTTATTCTTGCAACACAGTCGCCGCGTCTTGTCGATGAGTTCGAACCAAATCAAATAGTTGTCGTTGATTATAATGATAAATTAAAACGCAGCGAGTTTAATAAGCTCAATGAGAGTGACTTAGCCGAATGGCTTGACAGATATACGCTTAGTGAATTATGGGACAAAAATGTCATTGGAGGCAACCCATAGTGCGTTTGAATATTACAGTTGAAGGCAACACAGAGAAGAGTTTCGTTAGAAAGACGCTTGCTCCCTATTTAGGTGACTTTGGTGTTTATGCGAAAGTAAGAGCTGTTGACGGTTTTGGCCGGTATATGGCTATCAAAATGGATGTCATGTCATGGCTCAAAGAAGATAGAGGTTCTGACTGCCGCTTTACTACTATGTTTGACCTTTACCCTATACGGAAGGACATCCCCGGGTTAAAAAATGCTATGAAAGAG
The DNA here is from genome assembly GCA_015233685.1 of Nitrospirota bacterium. GTDB lineage: Bacteria > Nitrospirota > Thermodesulfovibrionia > Thermodesulfovibrionales > Magnetobacteriaceae > Magnetominusculus > Magnetominusculus dajiuhuensis. The sequence continues at coordinate 7,206 of JADFXF010000079.1, forward strand.
AAAGACAAATATAAACAGGTAGAGGTTTTGGAGAAGGCCATTGCGCAGGATTTAAATGACCCCCGCTTTATACCATACATACAGCTTCACGAATTCGAAGCCCTTATTTTGGCAGACCCCAAAAGCCTTAGCTGTCAGTATCTTGAGCATGACGAGGCCATACAGAATTTAATCGATATGGTAGAAAAAGAGGGTGGGAATCCTGAGCTTATTAATGATGAATATAAGACATGCCCTTCAAGAAGAATTATTGCCGAGATTCCAGAATATAGCAAGGCATCCTCAGGGGTAACGGTAGCAGATAAAATTGGAATTCAGACGATGAGGGATAAGTGCAGGCACTTTAACGATTGGCTGACGAAACTTGAAGAGTTAGGCCGGTAACAGCCTAAAGAAGGGGAAAGCGCTGTAAAAGCATTCCCCATTTGTCCTTGTCCATTATACCCATCTTCAACACTTGCGGTTTATTTTACATGAGTGCCTTGTTATTCTATTTTTAACTCACCTTCGACAGTCGTAATTAAACAAGGCTAAAATACAGCGTAATAACGGGCAGTTAAAGGATATGGCAAAAAAGGCGTGTGCCTACAGGTTACGATGGTGGCGTTTTTATCTTTGTGAAGCGGGGTGGAGCCGGAACATCTAATGAACGGAATATGCCAGCTTGTTCGGGAGTGATTTTTGTTGTTTGAAAAACTATGCTGTCCTCAC
>JADFXF010000007.1 GCA_015233685.1 Nitrospirota bacterium
AATCTCGATAAGAACGGCACGGCTAAGGCCGCTCTAAAGGATATTCCAGAAATAAGTATCCCGCACGACATCAGGGCGGAGCTTGAGTTTCCTGACCCTAACGGCGAGATTCAAACCGTTTCGTCAAACATTCCTGTCTATCCCTCGTCGCTGTTGGTGGGAATAGACCCGTCAGACTGGGCAGCGTCGAAAGACTCCCTCAGGTATAAGGTAATTGTATTAGGCATTGACGGCAAGCCGCGGCCAAATACGCCTGTTGAGGTTGATATTTTTAAGAAGAAGACTTACTCCCACAGAAAACGTGTGGCGGGCGGGTTCTATTCTTACGAAAATGTTGATGAGATAAAGAAGATTGGACGCCACTGCACCGGCAAGACTGACGAAAAAGGCATTTTATTCTGTGAGGCACCCTCACCGGCCGTTGGCAGGATAATTATCCAACCAGAGGTAAAAGACGAAAGCGGAAGATCGGCGTTTACTAACAGCGAGGTCTTTATTGCGGGCAAAGAGGATGTGTGGTTTGAAGGTGGAAGTGATGACCGCATTGATATTCTTGCTGAGCAGAAAAGATATGAAGTCGGCGAAACGGCAAAGTTTCAGGTAAGGATGCCCTTTAAGGAGGCCACAGCCTGGATAACCGTCGGGCGTGAAGGCGTCATGGACACATATGTAAAGACAATCACCAGAAACGCGCCGGTTATTGAGATACCTATAAAGAAAAACTATGCCCCAAATGTTTACGTATCCGCGCTTGTCATAAGGGGCCGCATTGATGACGCCAAACCAACGGCGATGTTTGACCCGGGAAAACCCGCGTTTAAATTGGGTATTACAGGGATTGATGTCGGCTGGCGGCCACATGAGCTTAAAGTCACTGTTACTACGGACAGGCAAGTTTATAAGGTGAGGCAGGAGGCCAGGACTAAAATAAAGGTGCTTGACTCCGACGGCAAGGCACCGCCCAAGGGCAGCTCAGTAATCATAGCGGCCGTTGACGAGGGGCTGTTGGAATTAAAGCCAAATCTAAGCTGGAAGCTGCTTGAGGCGATGATGAGCAAAAGGCCGTATGAACTAAAGACCTCGACCTCACAGGCGGTAGTCATAGGGAAGCGGCACTTCGGGCGTAAGTCACTCCCACAAGGCGGCGGTGGCGGCAAGAGCGTTACCCGCGAGCTGTTTGATACGCTCATACTTTGGAAGGCAACCGTTATGCTTGACGAACAGGGCGAGGCCTCAGTGAATGTTCCACTGAACGACTCGCTTACCGCTTTTAAGATTGTTGCCATTGCCACGGGCGGCCCAGGGTATTTCGGCACGGGTGACACGTCTGTCAGGACTTCTCAGGATTTGATGATATTTTCGGGTATTCCCCCGCTTGTGCGCACCGGCGACAGGTTTATCGCTGGTTTTACGGTAAGAAACACCACCGAAAAGGCGATTGACGCCCTCGCCGAGCTATCAGTAAGGGGTAGCGACAACATCACGAGAAAGATGTCTCCAGTAAAAATTACTGTGTCGGCAGGACGTTCTGAGGTTTTTAACTGGCAGATAGATGTACCGCTTAACGTCAATTTGCTGGTATATGAAATGGCGGTAAAAGGTATCTCAGAAGACTCGCTGCGTGTACAACAAAAGGTAGTTAACGCCGTAGATGTGAGGACGTATCAGGCAGAGCTGCGGCAGATTGACGCGCCATATGCGGTTGCGGTTGAAAGACCGGCAGATGCCTTACCAAAGCTTGGCGGGATTGATGTATCGTTCAAGCCCAGGCTTGGTGAGGGTTTGACAGGTGTAGATTATTATATGGCGCGCTATCCATACTCGTGTATGGAGCAAAAGGTCTCAAAGGCAATAGCCCTCAGAGACACAGTGATGTGGAATGGGATTAGGTCAGAGCTGCCGAACTATCTCGACAAAGACGGCCTCGTAAAATATTTCCACAATATGAGAACCGGAAGCGAGGTGTTGACGTCATATATCTTGTCAATCTCCAACGAAGCCGGATATGAAATACCCCAGGAGACAAAGGACAAGATGATAGCCGCTTTAATATCTTTTGTAAATGGGAAGATAACAAGGAGAACTCCCCTTCAGACAGCCGATTTAGTCGTAAGAAAACTCTCGGCCATCGAGGCCCTCTCACGCTACGGCGCGGCAGACCCGGCAATGTTGGCCTCAATAACCACTGACCCTGCTCTGCTTCCAACCTCGGCGCTTATTGATATTGTCAACATTCTGAGACGTGTCGCCGGTAAAGATAAGAGGCTGAAGGCGGCCATTGATACTCTGCGTACGAGGCTCAACCTGCAGGGTACGGTGATGAGCCTGTCAACAGAAAAGATGGATAATTTATGGTGGCTTATGGCCACGCCGGATACAAACGCTGTGCGCCTTCTGCTGACATCCCTATCCATAGAGTCATGGAAATCAGATGCGCCTAAGATAGCCGCAGGGGCAATAGGCAGGATGCGGCACGGCCACTGGGACAGCACCGTGGCAAACGCATGGGGTGTGCTGGGTGCCCTTCGCTTCTCAGCAAGATACGAATCAGTCCCTGTAAACGGCGTAAGTACCGCTCAATTGGACAACAAAACATTTAACACCGACTGGAGAAAGACCCCAAAGGGCAGCGTTGGCAGGTTTGACTGGCCTGACAATAGGAAGGCGGCACTTAGTGTTTCTCATAACGGCATGGGGAAGCCCTGGGCTACGATTCAAAGTCTCGCGGCTATACCGCTGACAAAACCATTGAGAAGCGGATACAATATTGAAAAGACGATTACGCCCGTCTCGCAAAAGACTAAGGGCAAGTGGACAAAGGGCGATGTGTTTACGGTTGATTTAAAAATAGATGCCCAGTCAGACATGACATGGGTTGTGGTAAATGACCCCGTCCCTGCAGGCTCAACGATTCTAAACAGGGGGCTTGGGCGGGATTCAACTCTGCTTACGAAAAAGAAGCAGCAATTTACTGGCGCGTGGGAGGCCTATAAAGAATTCACCTTCGAGGGCGTAAAGGTGTACTATGAATATGTACCAAAGGGTAGCCTGTCAGTCTCATACACCGTAAGGCTGAATAACGACGGCGTATTTCAAATGCCAACCACAAGAGTGGAAGCACTGTATAATCCGGAAATGTTTGGCGAGATACCTAATGATAGGATGGAAGTGGTTAAGTAGAAGAGTAAAAAAGGCCAAAACAACGGCAACGACGAAGGGGGGGTAACCCCCCCTTCACCCCGTAAATCTCGCCACGTTTTGTCTATTGCGTTTGGGCTGCCGCCGTTGGCGGCCTCAGAACTCCGGCTGAGGCTAGGTTGATTTTTTTAGGGTGGATGGGTTAGTATAGTTGTTGAGTGTATTAACTATTAGGAGGTCAATTACATATGCCTGTTGAGAATCTTGAGTTTAAAACAGAGATAAACCAGCTCCTCAATCTTATGATTCACTCCTTGTATTCTCACAAGGAGATATTCCTCAGAGAACTGCTCTCAAACGCCTCTGACGCCATTGACAAGGCCAGGTACGAATCCCTCGTTAACAGCGAGGCCATTACGGATACGGGTGATTGGTCAATTAAAATCATTGCTGATAAAGACTCTAATACGCTTACCATCAGCGACAATGGTATCGGCATGACCAAAGAGGAAATCATCGCGGAGCTTGGCACTATTGCCCACTCCGGGACGCTTGACTTTATGCGCGCCCTAAAAGAAAAGGGCGACATGAACCTCATCGGGCAGTTCGGCGTCGGTTTCTACTCGTCTTTCATGGTTGCCGACAAGGTTACTGTGATAACCAAAAGCGTAAAGGCGGCCACCGCCGTCAAATGGGAATCAGAGGCTAAGGGCACGTTTACTGTCGAAGACGCCGAAAGACCGTCACGCGGCACAGACGTTATCCTGCATATTAAGGATGACGATAAAAAGTATCTTAATCACTGGGAAATCAGCACCGTAGTTAAAAAATACTCCGACTACATTGAATACCCGATAGTTATGGATGTCGAGCGCGAAGAGGACAGCGCCCTTGATAAGGGTACAAAGGTGAAGCTGACAAAAGAAGAGACTCTGAACTCCCAAAAGGCCATATGGCTGAAAGATAAATCAGAGATAACCCAAGAGCAGTATAACGAGTTCTACAAGCATGTCTCTCACGATTTTACCGACCCGTTGACTGTTATACATTTTAAGGCCGAGGGCACTTCCGAGTTTACCGCCCTGATATACATCCCGTCGCATGTGCCGATGGATATTTTTTATGAACAATTTAAGATAGGCCCGGTGCTCTATGTAAAGAGGGTTCAGATTATGGACCACTGCGAAGAGCTTGTGCCGAAATATCTGCGATTTATTAAGGGTGTTGTGGACTCCTCGGATTTGCCGTTAAACGTATCAAGAGAGATACTGCAAAACAACCCGCACGTCAGCGTAATTAACAAAAATATCACAAAAAAAGTCCTCGACACGCTGTCTGATATGGAACAGAAGGACTTCGAAAAGTACAAGAAATTCTACGAGGAACTCGGCAAGGTACTCAAAGAGGGTGTCCACTTTGACTTCCAGAGGCGGGAGGCGATAGCCGATTTGTTGCTCTTCCGGTCCACCAAAACGGGCAAAGAGGCCTACACTACGCTGAAAGAATATGTTGACACCATGAGAGAGGGCCAGGAAGAGATTTACTACATCACCGGCTCATCCTATGACGAGGTGTCACAATCGCCTCACCTGGAGAGCTTTAATGAACAGGGATATGAGGTCCTCTTCATGCTTGATGAGGTGGATGACATCATATTCGGTTATTTCGAGTACAAGGGCAAGCGCATGAAGTCCGTCATCAAGGGCAGCGTTGACCTTGATAAGAAAGACGATAAGAAGAAAGAGGAAGAGGGACATAAATATGAAAAGCTGCTCGCCCAGATAACGAGTCGCCTGAAGGACGACGTAAAAGAGGTGCGCCTCTCAGGAAGGCTGAAGCAGTCGCCCTGCTGTCTCGTCTCAGACGAGGGCGCCATTGACCCCGCAATGGAACGGATGCTGCGCTCAATGGGCAAAGACGTCCCCAAAAATATGCGAATCCTGGAGATAAATCCCAACCACCCACTGATAGAGGCCCTGAGTGGTGCAGTAGAAAAGGGCGAACGTGGTGCGGTAGAAAAGGGCGAAGGCGCAGAGGCCTTGATTGACTTGCTCTATGAACAGGCCCTTGTGCTTGATGGCAATAAGCCAAAAGACCCGGCAGCGTTCGCTAAGAGGATAACAGAGCTGATGCTTGAGTCGCTGAGGCGTTAGGTTAATTTGAACTCAGGGGCGATTGCTCAGGGTACAGCCTCATTCAGCGTTTGCGCCGTTGTGGTAACATACAACAGAAAGGTGCTGCTGTGTGAGTGTCTAAGCGCCCTGATGAGACAGACAAGGAGCCTTGACGCCGTATGGTTGATAGACAATTCCTCCAGCGACGACACCCCCACAGAACTCCTGAATCAGGGATTTATTGATACACTGCCGCCCACCACCCTGAGCGCCCCGCATGAGATAATAAAAAGGCACGAGGAAAGCGGCACTGTGCTGCATTACATCAGAATGCACGCAAACACGGGAGGCACGGGGGGGTATTATGAGGGGATGCAGCGGGCATACGAAGGCGGATTCCACTGGATATGGACAATGGACGACGATGTGGAGCCTAAACTCCATGCCCTGGAGACACTCCTGTCTTATGCAGGCCTCGGCGAATGTATCCAGGCGACGAGGGTATATCCCGATGGACATGTGTTTGAGGACAATAAGTACATTGACCTTGCCACGGGAAGACAAAAGGTCTTAAAAGACGCCGTGTTTGCGAAATATCAGACATTCTCCAGCAAGAATTTTGTCTCCTTCGAGGGACTTCTCATCAGCCGCAATATTATAAAGGAGATAGGTTATCCCGACAGGAGGTTTTACTGCTGGTGCGATGACTTCGCCTACGGCCTGATGGCCTCACTGTATACAAACATTATTATGGTCAAGGAGGGCCTGATAATAAAAAAGCTCAAGCCCGGCGGAAATAAAATAGTACTTGGCAGAAAAAGCCTTCGCCTCAGGGACAAGGAGCTTTACTATATGATAAGAAACCAGTTTATTATATTTGAGTACCTGAAACGGCTTGGAACTTTTTCCAGACTCGCATATCTCTCTCTGGGCGCGACGGTCATAAGGATTGCCATAGGTACGATAGTGTACGAGAGAAGCCCGGGGAAACTGTTGTTGCTGCTTAAAGGATTTATGGACGGCCTGCTAAAAAGATATAACAAACCCGTAACGTAGTGACCCCACTTTGTTGCACAGTACCGCTGTTGAGAAACATTGAAAACTTATGGATCATGCTAAGCGAATAAAGAGGATAGCGTCGAATACGGTCTGGTTTTTTACCTCCCGGATGGCTGAGGTGGTAAACTCGCTGCTGTTGATAGCGCTTGTGGCGCGTTATCTGGGGGTAAAAGAGTTTGGCGTCTATTCGTTTTTAGTGGTTGTGTGCTGGGCTGTCCTGCCGCTTTTTTTTGTCCTCCAAAGGATATTGGTAAGGGATATTGCCGTTGACAAGGGGCGCGCCTCTGAAATCGTTGGAACCGGCCTGACATTAATCGGCCTGTCAGCCCCGCCCATACTCATTTTTGCCATGCTGATTCTTTTGATTTTCAGGGTGGATACTATTTACTTTGTTGCCCTTGCCATAAACGTGGTTGTCATCACCTTTGCGGCGCTCAACAGTGTGTGCACCTCCGCGTTCATTGGCTTTGAAAAGGTTAGATATGAGACTTTGGTCTCGTTTGCGGTGTCATCTATGTCTGTGGTGTTTATGTTAGCGGCAATCCACTTTGACATGGGTATTAATGGCGCATTTACGGCCTTTATGTTGTCTAATATCATAGGGTTTTGTATATCGTTGCTTATCTTAGCGAAGTTAGGCGTGCGCCCTGTCATAAAGATAGATTTTGGCAGGATGCGTTATTTCTTAAAAGAGTGCGGCTATCTTGCCCTGAACATGATAATCATATCAATATATGCGTATATGGGGGTATTTTTCCTGAAGGAATTTGCAACAGACTACGATATAGGGATATTTCAGGCCCCGGCCCGACTGTTAAACAGGCTGAACATCATCCCCGCCTCCTTCAGCGTGGCGATGTATCCCGTACTTGCCGCCTTGACCTCAGTCACTTATCAGAAGGAAAGGATAGACCACATGATAACGACGGCCTGTCGGCTCATACTTATTGCAACGATACCGATGTCACTTATTGGATTTGCTATGGCGGACGAGCTGATGTTGTTGTTATTTGGGGCGAAGTTTGCCTACAGTGCCGTGTTGTTCAGAATAATGATATTGGGCATTAATTTCAATTTTTTGATATACATGTTTGAGCCGCTACTCATAATACTTCATAAACAGAGGAGTATTTTCATATTAAACCTGATACTGATAATATTGTCCGCCGCAGTGTATTATCCGCTTACAAGATTCAGTGGCGCGTATGGGGCGAGCGTTGCATCCTTTGTGTCAACTGTCCTGTATTTAGGTATATATCTGTATTTTATATCTTCGATAGTCGGCCTTATGCCGCTGCTTAAGGGGGCGTATTTACCCGTAGCAGGGGGGCTTTGTGCGTTTGGGCTTGTATATTTTCTGGCCGGATATTACCAGAAATTTATCGTGTTGGCGGCAGCGCTTGCCGTATATGCTTTATTTGCTATGAAGGCATTCAGCTTTGAGGAGATACTTTTTATGAAGGGCCTGCTAAAGAAAAAAGGGTAAACTTACGACTTCCTCCCCGACCGCATTGCCTTTAGCACCACTATCAAAAACAAAAATCCACCAATAATAGACACCATGCCCCCAGTGCCCATAAGCCCCATACTTGCCGCCTTCTTAAAGGTGTCCAGTCCCTGTGCACTGCCCGTTACCTTGCGCGCAATGCCGTAACCACCCCCCCATGCCAGCCCGGTTATGTGAAGCAACTGCCCCGCGCCGTAGATATATGCCTGCAGCCTTGCAAGTCTTACAGCGGGTTCGTTAAATCCAAACAGTGGCAGGAAATAATACGTTAGTCCCATAAAGGAAAGCGTTACCCCTACGATTACCCCGTGGTAGTGGGCTGGTATCGTCACATTTATGCCGCTTATCATAAAACCTATCGCCCCGCCCGCCCCGAACAGTATTATAGAGCTTATCAGGGCCGCGCGCAGGTGGCTCTTATTATCCCCGATTTTTGATTTTAACAGCGCGGCCAGGATTAACAAGGCAAACCCGATAACCGGTGCGCCTATCCCCCACTCCATCAACCCGGTGAATTGATGGATGTACTGCCATGAGCCTGCCTGCTGCGTGAAAATTATTATTGGGGCATATAGCGATGCCACCAGTAGCGTCGAAAAAAGGATTATGGATGTCTTTGGCGGGAGGTTTAGCGCAAGTCCCGCCCCCCTTGCAAGCCATACCCACGCGGTGAGCATTATCGCCGTATCAAGCATCTGAAGTAAATGCCCCCCGCCCCAAAACAGCAGCTCAAAGTACCTCAGCGCGTTGGCGTCATCAGGGATTGACAGGTATGTCCAAAGAAGCGTACACATCGCAAGCAATCCAATGACTGCCCCCACATAAAGGCCATACCTCTGTGCCCCTGCCCCGGTTGTTGCCGCGCCCACAAGCGGTATGCACAGCAGTGAACGCAGTAATAAAAGGGTAAAGCCGGTGAAAAATATCACAATGCCATAGAGAAATATCTTATCGTCCAGCACTGGTACATAATTGTTCATCAGCGGGTGCCACGCCCCGAGAAATGGCGACAGCGCAATAACGACTGTCCCAAAGGCAGATACATACAAGGCAGCATACCCTAAGCCCATAAAAGACTCCCTGCCGTTTAATGTCCATAAAACCCCTGCAAATGCTATAAACCATATCGTGACGGACAAATCCACATGTACGACTAGGGCAACCTTAAAAAAATCAATTAATGGAAATACGTCCTGAATCTTAGGAGTCCTAGATAACACAAGCAAAATAGCCAACAGCCCCGCTATAAGCAAAGAGGCAATGCCAAGAATCATCCACCCCGCGGCAAGCCTGCGGCGTTTCCCTTCCACGATTTCAAATACGTTCGATTGCTCATTCATTATGACTGGCTCACTCATTATTACTGTATGATAAGGGAAACGCACGGCAAAGTCAATGGCACGATGGGCGGCTGTCAAGCCCACGCATTTAAAAAATATAATCGGGAACTTATTCTCTCTGCCGTTGTCTATATGAGTAACGAACTAAAATAAATAAACAAACGGAGGTAAGCAACTATGAAAGGAAACAGGTGGTTAATGGCATTGGTAATGTTAATGGCAGGACTTTTCACAGCAGCGATGGCGGCAGGAGCGCAGGTTGGCTCTGCCGATAAGACCCTCTCACCATACTTTTTCGTCAGGGGGCAGGACGACGGGATTGACAGGGTGGCGCTTAAGTCAACGGTGGTTGACGCAAAAATCGCGGGCGTAATCGCCGATGTCACAGTGGCTCAGGTATATAAAAACGAGGGCGCTAAGCCCATTGAGGCGATTTACATATTCCCCGCCTCCACACGCGCGGCCGTCTATGCCATGAAAATGACTATCGGAGACCGTGTCCTGCAAGCCGCGATAAAGCGGCGCGATGAGGCAAGAAAGGACTATGAAAAGGCCAAAGAGGAGGGCAAGAGCGCCTCTTTACTTGAGCAGCAACGCCCCAACGTGTTTCAAATGAACGTGGCCAATATCCTGCCCGGCGACGTCATAAAGATAGAGCTTAAATATACCGAGTTAATCGTGCCCACTGACGGGGTTTATGAGTTTGTATATCCCACGGTCGTCGGTCCCCGGTATTCAAACGCGTCAAAGGCCACTGCGTCGCCATCTGAACGGTGGGTGGAAAACCCATACCTGCACAAAGGCGAGGCGGCGATGTCAACCCTTGATATAACGGTAAAACTCTCGTCCCCCTTGCCTATTAGTGAACTCACCACCCCGTCACACAAGACGAGGGTGACATATAACGGCGCCGCGCTTGCCGATGTGCGTCTCGGCAACGATGAAAGCCGTGGTGGGCTTGCTGATTTTATCCTGAAATACCGTCTTGCCGGAAAATCAATCAGTTCAGGCCTGATGCTCTATGACGACGGCGCTGATAAATATTTCCTCCTGATGGTAGAACCTCAAAAGGAAGTGAAGATAAATCAAATCCCACCCCGCCAGTACATGTTCATCGTTGATGTGTCCGGCTCCATGTTTGGCTTCCCTCTTGAGATTTCAAAAAAGCTCCTGAAAGATTTAATAGGCTCGCTAAGACCGACTGACACATTTAATGTGCTCCTGTTTTCTGGCAGCTCCTCTGTGATGGCGGAGAAGGCCGTACCGGCCACAACTGATAACATTCAACAGGCCTTAGCGCTCATAGAGCGGCAAAAAGGCGGCGGTGGTACTGAGCTATTGTCGGCCCTCAGACATGCCCTTTCGATGTTGTCACACGATGAGAGGGTCTCAAACACCGTTGTAATCGCCACAGACGGCTATGTTACAGTTGAAAAAGAGGCATTTGATCTGATACGAAACAATCTTGGCAACACAAATATCTTTACGTTTGGCATTGGCACAAGCGTAAACCGCTATCTGCTTGAGGGCATGGCAAGGGTCGGCAATGGCGAACCTTTTGTGGTGTCGAAGGCCGACGAGGCTCCCGTCATGGCGGACAAGTTCAGAAGGATGATTGACACGCCAGCTCTGACAAGGATAAGCGTAGATTTCGGGCGTTTAGATACAAAGGATGTGGAGCCGGAGCATGTTGCCGATGTGCTGTCGAATCGGGCAATCGTCATATTTGGAAAGTACTCAGGGCAGCCGGAGGGTGTAATGACCGTAAAAGGTACCGCTGGAGACGGCCCTGTCACGCGGAAAATAGATGTCGGCAAGGTCCAGCCGCTAAAGGCCAACAGCGCCCTAAAATACCTGTGGGCAAGGGACCGCATAGCAAGGCTTGCTGATTACAACCGGCTTGGCCAGGACAGCGCCATTGTAAAAGAGGTTACAGATATTGGACTTAAATACAGCCTCCTGACAGACTATACATCGTTTGTTGCCGTGGATACTGAGGTCAGGCTCAAAGACGGCAAGGCCGTAACGGTTACTCAGCCGCTTCCACTTCCCGACGGGGTATCTGATTATGCGGTAGGCGGTAGCGCGGGAAGGGGCGAAATGGCGAGATATTATAAAAATGCCGCGCCTGCAGGGTCGGTAACGCCGACTGCAGCGGTAAAGGCTCAGGTGAATGAACCAGCAACAGATGCCTTAAAACAGCCGGAGCCACCGTCGTCTGTGGAGATTATTAAACTGGTAACCACCAGTGAAATTAACCGCGAACAGGTCAACACCGCCATTAAAGCCACCCTCTCCGCCCTCAACACGGCAGCCGCAGCCAATAGGCTCAATGGGACAGCGGTAATAAAAATAACCACCGCCCCTGACGGCAAGGTCATCAGTGCTGAAAGGATAAACGGCACTATAAGCGGCATTGACAGCCTGCTTGAGGTGCTCAAACGGATAGTCTTTCCCCAGTCTCCAAAAGGGGCGGCAATAACTGTTACCCTGTCAATCAACAGCGGTACGTAAATACGGCAACGTCAAAAACCTTACACCCCGCCGCTTGCGGCGGGGTGTTTTAATCCCGTAAATGCAGTGGCACGCTTGTGGAGACCACACCCTGCTTAAACAGTATTATACCCTTTATGAATATAGCCGTTTGGTTATGGAGAAGGTGATGCCACCATTTCAGGGGGACAAACTCCGGAAGTACGACGGTGATGACGCCCTTTTGGTAACTGTTTCTGACATCGTCTATGTAGTCCATCAGCGGTTCGATGATGGAGCGGAAAGGGGAATCAAGGATAACAAGCGGCACTCCCATACCAAATTTTGTCCATTGTGCCTTTAATTTCATCGTAGCGGCCGGGTCAAGACACACATACACCGCAGATACGTCGTCAGATATTGCCTTGCCATACTTAATGGCGTTTAGTACTGCCATCTGGAGGCCGGATATGGGGATAATCACAGAGTGGTGCGCGTATTCAACTTCCGGTTCGGCGTTATCAATGGACAACTGTCTTGAGACCGATTGGTAGTGCCTGCTGATTTTCTTTGTGATTAACATTATGATTGGAATGGCTATGATAACCATCCATGCCCCGTGTATAAACTTTGTCCCGGCAATTACCACAGATACGACGCCGGTTGTCAGCGCTCCGGTGGCATTTATAATCAGGCTCTTGACCCATCCCTTGCCCTTATATTTCAGCCAGTGAACAACCATGCCCGACTGTGACAACGTAAAAGACAGAAATACGCCAACCGCGTAAAGCGGTATGAGGGCGTGTGTATCGCCGGAGAAGGCGACCATCAGGACGCCGGAAACTATGCTCAATATGATTACGCCGTTTGAGAATACGAGTTTATCGCCCCGGTTTGCCAACTGTCTTGGCAGAAAGCCGTCTTGCGCCATTATTGAGGAGAGCCGCGGGAAGTCCGCAAACGATGTATTGGCCGCAAGTATGAGTATGAGAAACGTGGTGCCCTGTATAAAGTAGTAAAAAAGTCCCTGGGAGAACACGGTCTTTGCCAGTTGAGACAGTATGGTTTCGCTCTCAGAGGGCATTATGCCGAAACGGTCTGTGAGCAGGGTTATTCCCATGAACATGACCCCAAGTATCAGGGCCATCCACGTCAGCGTGATACCGGCGTTCCTTGATTCGGGGGCTTTAAACGCCTTAATCCCGTTAGAGACAGCCTCTATACCAGTCATTGCCGTACAACCCGACGCAAACGCCCTCATAACGACAAATATCATCATCAGGCCTGAATACGTCTGTACCTCTTTGGGGTGGGGGATGTGCGGCAGAGACGACATGCGAAACAACCCGACGCAGATAAGGACTATAATTGCGAAAATAAACATGTATGTCGGCAGTGAAAATATCTTGCCCGATTCCTTAACGCCGCGCAGATTGATGACGGTGATGACTAAGAGTGAGGCGATACATAGTATAACCGTGTAGTCATGCAAAAATGGTATCGCTGAGGTTATAGCGGCAACCCCTGAGCTGATACTAACCGCTACCGTGAGGACATAATCAATAAGCAGCGAGGACCCGGCCGCAAGCCCCGCGTTTTCGCCAAGGTTGTCCTTAGCCACAATATATGCCCCGCCCCCTGAGGGATACTCATGAATGGTCTGAAAATACGAGATAGCCACTATCGCTATCAGGCTGGTTATGCCAATGGCGATGGGCATAGAAAAACGGAACATCCCTGACCCCGCAAGTACCAGAACAATCAGGATTTCCTCTGTTGCGTACGCCACAGAAGACAGTGCGTCCGACGAAAACACGGCGAGGCCGGTTAGCTTTGATACGCGCTCGTGTTTTTCCTTGACAGACTCAATGGGGCTGCCGATGAGAAAAGTTTTAATAGACATTGCAACAGGGAAGATACCACAGAAGCAAAAACAAAATCAAGCAGGCGGGACAAACGCACCACGGTACAAAGGATTAAAGACGAAGGGGGGTAACCCCCCTTCACCCGTATTTTTGCCAACGTTTTATCCCTTGATTTCCACCTGCCGCCGTTGGCGGCGTCGTAGACTAAACGGCCTCTACGGCCTTCACCCCTGGCAGGTCGGCCTTGAGTTTTGCCTCAATACCGCCTTTCAGAGTCATCATAGACATCGGGCAAGACCCACATGCCCCCACCAGTTTTACCTTAACTATCCCGTCGCTTGTCACGTCAACCAACTCCACATTACCGCCGTCTCTTTGCAGGGCCGGCCTTATCTGATTCAACGAATTTTCAACTTGCGCTCTTTCCAACATTTAGTTATCCTCCTTGCAGGTTTTCTGTAATTATATATTATAATATAAAGGTGCGGGGAATAGCCAATTTTGCGGACATTATAAGCGAGGCTAAGGAAATCCAGAATTCACTGGCGGCAAAGGTAGAGATTGTAGCCCTCCACAGAGCAATAAAACTCGTGGCAGGCGTGGATGCCTCCTTTTACGGCGATAGTGTGACAGGCAGCGCGTGTCTGTTCACATATCCTGCCCTCAATAAAGTCGGCGAGGTTTCAATAACTCAAAAGACTGCTTTCCCCTACATACCCGGGTTTTTATCCTTCAGAGAGGCCCCCGTGCTTATTGAGGCAATCAAGGCGCTAAGACACAGACCAGATGCGATAATTGTAGATGGACAGGGAATCGCCCATCCAAGGCGAATAGGGCTTGCCTCTCACATAGGTATACTATTAAACACGGTAAGCATAGGGGCTGCAAAGTCAAGACTTATTGGCACTTATGAAGAGCCGGGCAGGGAAAAAGGCAGCCGGAGTTATTTGTTTGACGCTGGCGACTGTGTCGGAGCCGTCTTGCGAAGCCGCACGGCGGTAAAACCATTGTTTATTTCCCCCGGGCATCTTATTGACATTGATGGGGCGGTTGATCTGATATTAAGCTGCCTCAGCCGCTACAGGCTGCCGGAGCCGACACGCTGCGCCCACAACACCGCCGCAAGAGCCAGGTCTATCCTAAAGCGGCCATCAGTGCCGCTTTCTGAATGACTCATAGAGAAACACCGCCGCCGCCGCCGCCGCGTTCAGGCTGCCTGTCATGCCACACATCGGAATCGTGGCGGTTATTTCTGCCATGTTAATAATGTCAGGGGACGCGCCCACGGCCTCTTCACCAAAGACTACGGCAAGGGGCGAGGCCATGTCTATGTCTCTGATGTCCATGCCGCCCTCCGGCACGGTTACTATGAGGCGTATGCCCCTGTCCTTGAGCCACGACGCCAGCTCCCGCTTTGCCCCCGCATACACCACTGCGATATTAAAAATCCCCCCTGCCGAGGCCCTGATGGCCTTTGGGGCGTAAGGATTGGATGTGTTTGGCAGGATAACAACCGTGTCAGTGGCAAACGCCTCCGCCGTGCGTATAATCGCGCCAAGATTGCCGGGGTCTTTAATCCCATCGCATATGACGATTTGAGGGTTGGCTGACGCAGCGATGTCCACGAAGGTGAAGTTCCTTCTTGCCCCTATGCCGGCTATACCCTGCGGGGTTTGCGTATCAGAGAGTTTTTCCATTACCTTTGGGGATACCTCCTCAGGGGTTACGCCAAGTTTATCTAATCTTTCTAAGACGGGGGTATTTGCTTCTTTGACGGCGAATTCATAGGTGAAGAAAACACTTTGAATCGCAACTCCGGCATCAAGGGCGGTGGTAAAGAGCCGCGTACCCTCAATAAAAAAGGCGTCGTTTCTATATCTGCCGTGATTGCTTTTGATGGCAACGGCATCTTTTATTTTTTCATTAGATAAAGAGGCTATCATTTTCTCATGCTATCGTTTTCTAATACGTCATTTTCTCGTATAGACACAACCGTGTGTACTGGGTTACAATAAACGATGTTTAAGGTAATTGTCAAAGAGTCAACGTATGATTACGCCGTACTGAGGAAAGATATATTTGATATGATGGCGGCCATTGAGGATTCCTCATCTGTCAGGATTAGTGCCGGGCAGCGGGTCATCGTCAAGCCCAATCTTCTTGCCGCCGCGCGTCCAGATAAGGCGGTGACGACCCATCCCCTGATTATTAAAGCGGCGGTGGAGTATGTCCTGGAAAAAGGCGCGCTGCCTCAGGTCTCAGACAGCCATGCGACATTTACAAAGTTCCCTAAGTTAATCGAAGACTGCGGTATTGCGGAGGCGCTGAAGGGCCTTCCCGTGGAGATTAAAGAGTTCACGGTATCAAAAAAAGTGTTCTCAGGCCGCGATGGAGAGGAATTCACGTCGGCGGCGCGGTATAATGCCCTTGAGCTATCAGAAGACGCCCTCGCCGCTGACATAATCATAAATCTACCAAAACTCAAGACCCATACGCAGATGGGCCTCACGCTGGCGGTTAAAAACCTCTTCGGATGTGTCGTAGGAAAGAGAAAACCTCAGTGGCATCTCAATCTTGGAGAAAACAAGGAGTTATTTGCCGGCCTTTTAGTGGAGATATACAGTGTGCTGCGGCCTGAAATCAATATTATTGACGGGATACTCGGCATGGAAGGCGATGGTCCGGGCACGTCCGGCATAGTCAGACAAATGGGGGTTATCATGGGTAGTTCAAACGCCGTTGCCCTTGATATGGCCGTCTGCCGAATGCTTGGCGTCAGCGAGATGTCTCTGCCCACCAATAAGGCGGCAAGCGACAGGGGGCTTGCCGGAGAGTTCACGATAGATGGGGAAATGAAACATATAGAGAATTTTATCGTTCCAACTCTCACAGCCATAGTCTTTGGTCCGCCTTTTGCGAGGAAACTACTCAGAAATAATCTGACGTCCCATCCCCTGAACATCGAAGGGGCGTGTAAACTCTGTAACGAATGCGTAAAAATATGTCCTGCAAAGGCGATAGCCAACGACACAAAAAGGCTGAATTTCGACTACGATAAATGTATCAGATGCTACTGCTGTTTAGAGGTCTGCCCACACAAGGCAATCAAGGTACATCAGCCGCTGGCGCTTCAGTCCATCAGGAAAATCGCTAAGTTGTTTAATTCCAGATAGCCGTTGCTGACAATGAGCTGGGGTTGTGCCTCAGTTTAAAGTATTTGACCGGGGTATTTTATAATGATAAAGAACAGCTGCCGGTTGTTCCATTATAGACAAAGACACAGTGCTTTAAAATATCACGCCCTATCAATGCGATAAAGCCTTGTTCTTTTAGTGTGCTTCCAAATACTTTATAGACATTCACCTTTGTCAGGTTACTAAGGGTAATTCTTAGAGAGAATATATCCTGTTCTGCGCTTCCTTGAGGTGTGAGTACTTTCCCTCTGTCTATCGGTAATAACCCAAGAGATTTGATTATGGCATCATCAACGGCAGTTATTGTTGCCCCGGTGTCTATCAATCCCCATCCGGTAATAGCTGGTGGTATGACTGTTTCATTTTGCATCATAAACGTTTCCATACTGAAGGGTATTTCGATTTTTACGGGTATAACAGGGCCCCTAACCCACAACAAATCGGGTGGAGCAATGTTCACAAATGGTTCAATTGAAATAATATTATGAGTGGGCACGAATTAGACCAAGCGTTAATGCAGGCAACACGTAAGGAATTTCTTGTTTTACTATCTGTCTTACGAGAAACGACTGTCTGCCAAACCTTTTTACACCCTCATCGTACGCCTCTTCAAATGTTGTGAATGTATTGATTAACTGATTATCCTTGACAAGAGCGTGCTTTCCCTCATAGTATTTAAGCCACTCTTCAAGGTTTTCTTTAAAATATATCAATTCACAATCCAACATAGCCATACGTTTATTATAACTCAACCATGTCATCACGTCAACCCCTGATCTGAAATATTTACGTAATAAATGATTTTGAGAAAAACAGATGCCAGATGAGCCGCCATTGACTTGAGTATTTAGTGAATGCTGTGATAGAATTCGTCAGTTGTTTTTATTTGCAGCTTAGTTGTTTTTGGGGGATGTTATGATAAAGGTGTGTTTTTGGGGTACAAGGGGGTCGCTTCCTGTCTCTATTACCGCCGATACTGTGAGGGCAAAGCTCCACAGGGCGTTGAAGACTGCCAGAAATTTTGACACCAGCACCGACGAGGCTATTGAGGCCTTTATAAACGGGCAATTGTCCTTTTCTGACTGGGGCAGCTACGGCGGCAACACATCATGTGTCGAGATACGCGATGACGGTGAATATGTCCTTTGTGACGCGGGAAGCGGGCTGAGAGATTTCGGCAACTTCATCATGAAAAGCGGCAGAGGCAAAAACCCGGGCGTCTATAATATCTTCATGTCGCACCTGCACTGGGACCACATACAAGGGTTTCCATTTTTTACACCCGCGTTTATCCCCGGCAATAAGATAAATATCTACGGATTTCACGAAGAACTCAGGGATACATTTATCAGACAACAGGCAGCCCCCAATTTTCCCGTCCCGTTAAATGTAATGAAGGCAAAAATAGACTTTCATGTCCTTGAGCCGGACAAGGAATACGAGATAGCAGGCTACAAGGTTATAGGAATCAGACAAACCCATCCCGGATTTTCCTATGGCTATAGTTTTGTAAAAGACGGCAAAAAGATAGTCTATTCCACTGACTCGGAACATAAGGATGACGCCAAAAAGCTGGGAAAATTCTTCGATGGTGCCGACTTGCTTATATTCGACGCCCAGTACTCTCTCTTCGACGCTATTGATACGAAAGAGAACTGGGGGCACTCAAGCAATGTGCTTGGCGTGGAGCTATCTGTAAACGCGGGCGTAAAGCGCCTCTGTCTGTTCCACCATGAGCCTGCCTACAGCGATGAGACCATTGAACAGCTTTACAGAGACACTGTGGAATACTGCCAAATCACCGCCCCTGAGCGCCCATTAAAAGTGGATATCGCATATGACGGCCTTGAGATAGATATTTAGAGAGGCTGCCTGTTATCGTTTGATAAAATTATCGTCAATCCATTCAGAGATACACCCGGCCCAATACTCGTGCAGTATGTGGTTTGGATGGCCCACACCACCGACACTCAGCCCTCCGCCTTTCCCATAGTCCGGATGGGCGCAGTTTACGTATTCAATTCCCTGTTCTTTCATAAATGCGCTCATAGGCGGGTCATCAACGAGAATTGCCACGAGGAGTCTTGATTTCTCTTTGAGTGCGACAAAGTCTCTCATCTGTGTGATGACAGATTGAGTTACGAGGTGTTTCTGTTGCGGGCGTTTTCTGAGTGTAAAGGCAAGCCAGCCCTTGTGGAGAACTGCCATCAGCACGGAGTTATGCTCAAGTGGCCACGGCTCAATGGCGCTCAGGGGTTGAAACTCCACCTTGCCGTCTGTCACAACGGCGTGAGGAGAGAAGATGTTCTTGCCCTCTGAGTCTTTCAGTGCGGATGCCCATGAGGCCGAGGCAACGTTTCTGTCTTCGTGGGCGGGGATATAGCCGTAGATTGTCAAGTTGGGAACTGGCGGGGTGTTAAGCACGAGTTTTGCCATCAGCAGGGATTGAACCGTGCCATAGCCGCCCGTACCGTAGTTGTCGAAGACGATGTCGGGGTATTTTTTATCAAGGAGAAAGCTGAATGTCTCGTTGTCTCTTACGCCGTAGCCCTGAGTGAAACTGCATCCAATAAGTAGTACCCTGGTTTTTGCTGTTTTTATCTCTAATGGGCGGTTAGCCCTCCTGCCGTCGTTCCAAAATGTCATAGGGACATGGCCGGGTTCTGTGGAGTTATAAACGCCGCCCCTGTTTTTCCACCCAACAATGGGGTGGGGGGCTGCCCATGGCTTGCTGAATGTGGAGATATTATTAGACCTGAGGCCTATGGCCCTTGCGCCGCCCTCAACGATTAACACTGCCGCGGCTATTGATAATAAAAGGAGAAGGATATTTTTTTTCATATCTAAAAATAACATGCCGCAAGCCCTCTGTGCAACCCAAACATTTTATAGTAGCCGGACGGTTGTCATTTTTATGATTTTGTAGTACAATTCAACTGATGAGATTTCTATTAGAGGAGATGGCAATAAATGTACGGTAATCTGTGGGCCCTTTTTATTATCTCGCTCAGGGCCTTGTGGCGCGGCTGGAAAAAGTCAGGCATCAAGAAGACCCTTGCGGATGTGCGCATGCTGCGAAGGCTATTTCCGGCTAAGGCGATTAAGATTAAAAAATCGGGCGCTTTGGTAATATCAGAATCCGGCAACGACATGGCGGCGGAAATCCACGGCAAGGAAATCACAGTATATGGCAGCATTACGATAAAAAACTGCGTCATACTCCTGAGAGACATGACGTTTAACGTGGAGAAAGTCGGGCAGAAGATATTGAGTGACGGCTCGCTCTGGATAGAAAATACACTGTTTCTTGGCAGCATGGGACATCTCTCCAACCTGAACATCGTATCAGGAGGCATAGTTCAGGGGGAAATATCAAAGGTCTCAATGGTCTATATACGCGATGGCAGGTATAATGGGACAATCAGCGAGATAGAGAAATGGCTTCACATATCGAACTCCCGCGGTATCGTCAGGGGCAGCGTCGGCAGAATCGGCGAGGTACTCTATCTTGACGCCGGCGAGTTCATAACAGACACATTGCCCTATATTGAAGGCGGCTATGCCGTTTTAAAAGAGGGTAAGGTAATGAGGACAGACGGGACACCGTGGCCGTGGGAGGCCATAATGGGCAGTATCGCGCCACTCATGGAAGACCATGAGATATTTCTCTTTGGCTCTGGTGGCAATGTCCTGCTTGGCGCGGGGGCGGCACACGTCCTCTGTAAAGAGGGCACAGACCCGTACTCACGATATAAGACCGAGAACATCATCTCATCCAACAGGTTTTACCGGTTAATTGACGGCAAAATCAGGGAGGTCACACTTAAAAGCGCCCCAAACCAGCAGATAAGCGCTAATGCAAACAAATTCTACTCCTTTGTCCGCCTTGAGATAGTTGACAAGACACAGTGACCCGGAAGATTTAGATGCTGAAAACCCTTAGAAGGCTGCCTGATATGCCAATCGTTCACCTGTTGATTATCGCCGCGGTGTGTGTAATCATATACAGCAATTCCTTCAAAGCGCCGTTCATGTTCGATGACTACACAAATATAATCGAAAAAAGTGTAATCAAAGATATTGGGCAGTACAAAGACAGCTACTCGTTAATAAGCCCAAAGACAAACCGACGCTTTGTAGGGGTACTGACGTTTGCGCTTAACTACAAGCTCAACGGCATGGATGTCGCGGGCTATCATGTATTTAACCTGATGGTGCATGTGTTGAGCGCACTGGCCGTGTACTGGCTTGTCATGCTCATATTTCGGACGCCTTTTTTTGAATCGTTTGATCCATTTTTTGGGCGCGGCCTGACTGCCCTTTTTACCGCACTGTTATTTGCCGTCCATCCAATTCAGACATCTGCCGTAACGTACATCGTGCAGCGCTATACGTCGCTTGCCACGTTGCTGTGTCTGGTTTCACTGTTGGCCTATGTAAAGTCGAGGCTCACGCGCTCATCGCCCATGCGCTATGGCCTTTACGCGGTTTCAATTATCGCTGCCGTTGCCGCCATGAGGACAAAGGAGATAGCCTTCACGCTTCCGGTTATAGCAGTGTTATTTGAGTTTCTGTTTCTTGATGGGAGGCTTAAAAAGAGGCTATTATATCTTCTTCCCCTTGTATCTACCATGTTAATCATACCGATTTCCATATTGGCAAATAAGGCCCCCGACGCGGCAAACGCGCTGACTATTGCATTGAACCCAAAACTCATAGACTCGTCCATGAAGTTGGCCAGCGTTACAGATATAACCCGGACAGAGTACCTGTTCACGGAATTTCGCGTCATAGTGACGTATTTGAGGCTGTTATTTGTCCCCGTGTCGCTCAATCTTGATTATGATTACCCGGTGTTCAGGAGTTTTTTTAAGGCCGAGGTTGTGTTGTCGTTTTTGATAGTTGCCTCGCTTTTCGCCTCGGCTGTGTGTATGCTTTTTAAATCTTTTAGGGCGTATCGTCCAGCGGCGAGGTTGTATTGCTTCGGTATGCTGTGGTTTTTTATCGCCTTGTCAGTAGAATCATCTGTCATACCCATAAAAGACGTAATAAATGAATACAGATTGTACTATCCATCGGTGGGATTTTTTATCGCCGTGGTCGCCGTGGTTGTGTGGATAGTGCAAAAGAGGGGAAGACCGGCGAAGGTATATGCGATTTCGGTGTTGTCGTTAATAATTGTCGTATTTTCGGCCATGACTGTCATGAGAAACGAGGTATGGGCGGACAGGGTGCGGTTATGGGAGGACACGGTGAGAAAAAGCCCAAACAAGGCGAGGCCGCATTATAATCTGGGCTATGATTACATAAGGCAGGGCCGGGTTGTGGATGCCTCGCGGGAATTTCAAACCGCTATCATGTTGAAGCCGGATTTTGCCGACGCATACAACAATCTTGGAGACATCTACGCGGCACAGGGGCGCATGGATGAGGCGATTGATGCGTTTAAGAAGGCGGTTCAATCTGACCCGAACTTTGCCGTGGCCTATAACAACCTCGGCACGATTTATGATGAAAGGGGGCAGTTTGAGGAGGCGGCCACAGACTATCGAACTGCCATAAGATTGCGTCCCGACTACATAGACGCACGCCTGAACCTTGGGAATCTCCTCATAAAGGCAAAACAATTTAACGAGGCGGCCGCGGAGTTTCAGGGTGTGTTGCATCTTGCCCCATATAACGACGAGGCAGCACAGAAACTGCGGGCACTGCATCGTTAAAACAGGACATTTTTGCTTCAGCGCAACAGGCTGCCTTCGCAATACATTGACAATGTCCATGTGATGTTGTTATAGTACTTTCGTGCTGGACAAGAAAAAACTGTTTATAGTTATTGCGGCCATTACAACTGGTTCTGCGGCCATGATGGCGATGTTGACGATTGCCGCGATTAATATGAACACCCAAAGGATGGTACTTGTGGGGATTTTTGTCGCTGCCGGGCTGATTACCTCGGTACTTATCTATGGCGCGGCAAGTGCTCTGATTACGAATTCCTCAGTTGATGCTTCTGATAAACATACCGCCGCGGACTCCACGGCTGAGGAACGGGTGGCACCTGTGTTCGACCCTAAAGCCGCCCAAACGCTCATGATATTACAGAAGAAAGGCCGTTTGATAGATTTCCTTCAGGAAGACATAAGCGGATACGATGATAAGCAAATCGGCCACGCCATAAGGGCAATTCACGCCGGATGCAGGGAGGCCCTGATGGAATATATGAAAATCGAACCAGTCAGGCACGAACAGGAAGGCCATGAGGTAACGGTTGGGGCGGGCTTTGACCCATCCTCTGTTCGCCTTACAGGCAACGTTACAGGGCAGCCGCCGTTTCGCGGCGTGCTGAGGCACTGCGGATGGCGCGTCGTTGCGACCTCTTTGCCTGAGACCTCAGAGGGCCATGACCTCAGCATCGTAGAACCTGCCGAGGTAGAAATTCTTTAACGCGTTAATCGGGATAAACGTTAATTGGGATAAAGATGTGTTGCCACCCGCCTTTTACTCTTAAAACATAAGGAGTTGCCAATGAAAAATTCGCCGTTTATAGTTGGGATAGATTTAGGGACGACCAACTGTGTCGTTTCATATATAGATACGCAAAAGGACGATTTCCAGTGCAATCTCTTTGAGATACCGCAGGTTACAGATATTGGGGTTATTGAGAAACTACCGTCTTTGCCGTCGTTCTTATATATGCCGCTGGAGTCGGAAAGGCCGGAGATAAGTTATAAGCTGCCGTGGGACACTACTGAGACAGGAAAATATGTTGTCGGCAAGTATGCCCTTGCGCGCGGCGCACAGGCCCCGACGCGCGTCATTTCCTCGGCGAAGTCGTGGTTGTGCCACGAGGGGATTGACAGGCAGTCCGCCATACTGCCGTGGGGTGTGCAGGACGCGGGTGAGAAGATGTCTCCGGTTGCGGTATCCTCCGCATATTTAAACCACATCAGACAGGCGTGGAACCGGGTGATAGCCGAAGGGGCGGACGCGGCACGAAAATTAGAGGCACAGGACATCTATCTGACCGTCCCGGCGTCGTTTGACGCCGTTGCGCGCGACCTTACAGTGAAGGCCGCCGCTATGGCAGGCCTTCCCGATGTTAATCTGATTGAGGAGCCTCTTAGCGCCTTTTATGCGTGGGTAAACGGGAAGCCGGACGGCTGGAGGAAGGATGTTACGGTTGGGGATGTGGTTGTGGTCTGCGATATTGGGGGCGGCACGACTGATTTCAGCCTTATTGAGGTACGTGAGGAAGACGGCGAACTGCTCCTAAAGAGAATCGCCGTGGGAGACCATATACTGCTTGGCGGGGACAACATGGACCTTATGCTTGCCTATACCGTCAGGAAGAAATTTGCCGACGAAGGTACAACCATTGATTCATATCAAATGATGGGGCTTACTCATAGCTGCCGTGAGGCCAAAGAGAAAATTCTGAGTGACCCATCCTGCACTAAGGCCGACATAGTAGTGCTTGGGCGGGGACGGTCGGTTGTTGGAGGTACTATCAGGACAGTCCTTGAAAGACAGGAGGTAGAGCAAGCAATCGTGGAGGGCTTCTTCCCCAGATGCGCCATCAAAGACAATCCAACCGAGAGGCGTTTGTCAGGGTTTAAAGAACTTGGCCTTCAATATTCCTCAGACCCGGCGGTGACGAAATTCCTGTCGAAATTTCTGAAGCAGCACCTTGGGCAGAAAGAGACATCAAAGACATTCATCCACCCCACGAAGATACTCTTTAACGGCGGCGTGACAAAGGGCCAATCTCTGAGGCAGCGTATCAGCGAGGTACTCAGCGGGTGGTTGGAGGCAGAGGGCGCTGAGGCGGTAACTGTCCTCGCTGGAGATGACCCCGATACGGCCGTTGCCATTGGGGCGGCCTACTATGGTTATACGAAAAGGGGAAAGGGCATACGTGTAAGGGGTGGTGCGGGACGTACCTACTACATCGGGGTTGAGACCTCTATGCCGGCGGTGCCCGGTATGGCGGCACCGGTTAAGGCCGTCTGCGTGGTGCCGTTTGGGATGGAAGAGGGGACAGACACCACTATTGCCGGGCATGTGTTTGGCCTCGTTGTCAGTGAGCAGTCGGTGTTCAGGTTTTTTGGTTCAAACATCAGAAAGGAAGACACGCCCGGCCAGGTGCTTGACCAATGGGACGAGACAGAGCTTGCTGAGCTTGCCTCACTGGAGACCGCCCTGGAGTCGGATGGCGATGAAGGCGCGGTAGTGCCCGTGAAGATTCACAGCTATCTGACTGAGATAGGTACGCTTGAGCTATGGTGTGAGGCCATTGAGGGCCAGAGGAAGTGGAAACTTGAGTTTAGTGTCCGGCAAGAGGCTTAGTGTCTGGACACGCGCGATATATCATAGGCATAGACCTTGGCACTACAAACTCCTCTGCCGCATATGTTGACACAGAGGCAGGGCAGGAGATTCATATATTTGAAATACCGCAGCTCACAGGCGAAGGACAGGTAGAGGGACGTTCTCAACTGCCGTCTTTTTTATATCTGCCAACCGAATACGAACGCGCGGCTAGCTGCGCCCTGCCGTGGTCGAAAGACGTGCCCTATATTGTGGGTGAGTATGCGAGGGTCAAAGGCGCAACTGCCCCGTTAAACCTCGTATCATCGGCAAAATCTTGGCTTTGCCACAGTCGCGTTGGGCGCAAATCCCCGATTTTACCGTGGGGCAGGCAGGACTCAGACGGCGGTGGAAAACTCTCCCCCGTTGAGGCGTCCTGCCGCTATTTACAGCACATCGCAGGGGCGTGGGATTATGTCATTGCCCGTGGAGATGCGAAGAAAAAATTTGAAAATCAAGCGGTAGTAATCACCATACCCGCGTCATTTGACGAATCGGCGAGGGAGCTGACCTCAGAGGCCGCACAAATGGCGGGCATTAAGACCTTCACATTGCTTGAAGAACCTCAGGCGGCGTTTTACTCATGGCTTTCTGAACATGAGGACGACTGGCAGTCTATTATTAAACCAAACCAGTTGATTCTTGTCTTTGACGTTGGCGGTGGGACTACGGATTTTAACCTCATCACACTGAAGGGGCCTGGCGTGTGTCCGGTGTTTCAGAGAATGGCGGTTGGAGACCACCTGATGCTTGGCGGCGATAACATGGACCTGGCGCTGGCAATGGAGATGGAGGGCCGCATGTTGGGTGGAAGGCGCACGCTTGGCATTGCGGGATGGGTGTCGTTGTCTGAGCAGTGCAGGTCTGCCAAAGAGGGGCTTCTCTGTGATACCCCCGGCGCACAGGCCTTTGACATTGCCATACTTGGCACGGGGCGCAGCGTCATAGGCGGCGCGCTGAAAGGACAACTCACCTACGACGACGTAAGGCGCGTAATCATTGAAGGATTTTTTCGGCAAGTTGATAAGGCAGAGGAGATAAATAAGGACAAGCGCTCAGGATTTCAGGAACTCGGCCTTCCATACGTAACAGACACGGCGGTGATGAGGCACCTTGCCTCGTTTTTAAAAAGACACGCGCTAAACCCTGAGCTGCCCGTTGTCGGCGATGGCGGCGTTAACATCGTACAGCCGGATATTGTCCTGTTTAACGGCGGGGTCTTTAAGGCGTCGCTTATACGGCGGTGCGCGATTGATGGCTTGAGGCACTGGTTTGGAGGGCAGCCGGATTGGACGCTTGACGTACTTGAAAACAACAGGTTTGACCACGCGGTTTCTTTAGGGGCGGCGTACTATGGGCTTGTAAAGAGGCAAACGGCATCGGAGGCCGGTACAAAGAAGATAAAGATTTCAGGCGGGCTTGGCAAGGCCTACTACATAGCGGTCAAAACCGGCGAACCCTCTGATGACGGCCTCATTGCGGCGGCCTGCATAGTGCCGCGGGGGTTTGAAGAGGGTGGAGAGCTGCATATACTTGAGCCGGAGTTTCATGTTGCCGCCAATACGCCCGTCTCTTTTTCGGTATATTGCTCATCGTACAGGGCAGGTGACAGGCCGGGGGATATTATCAGCTGGCAGAGGGATTCCTTTGTTGAGCTTCCCCAGATAAAGACTATCCTGCATTACGGGAAGAAGGCCGTCGCCACCGTGCTTCCGGTGTCGCTTGGCATACGCCTCAACGAATACGGCACGCTTGACGTGTGGTGCGAATCGAAAAACACAACCCATAAGTGGAAACTTGCCTTTGACATCAGAAAGTCGCCGGAGATGGCGCAGGGTGCGTCAATCCACACCCTGAACGAATCCAATGTTGATGACGCCGTCAGACTTATAGAAAGCGCCTTTGCAGGCAACAGTACCGACGACCTCCCGAAGGCCTTGCCGGGGGCGCTTGGCATAAATAACAAGGCCGATTGGCCGGTGGCGGTTATCAGAAGGATGTGGGATGCGCTGATTGCACTCAGGCAGAGGCGTCTTGTTACGCCGGGGCATGAGGCGCGATGGCTTAATCTTGCGGGATTTTTGCTGAGACCCGGCTTTGGGCATCCACTGGATGACTGGAGGGTAAAGGAGTTGTGGAAGCAGTTTTCAGAGGGGGTGCGGTTTTCACGCGACGGGCAGTGCCGCAGCGAGTGGTGGATACTGTGGAGGCGTGTTGCCGGAGGGCTGAGCGCGCAACATCAGGACATCATATATAAGCGCATAGCGCCACTGATAATGTCATCTAAGAAGAGGAAAGGCCCGCGCCTTCAGAGTTCGGAGTTAGTGGAGCTATGGATGCTTGCATCAAGCCTTGAGCACCTTACGCCTCAGGTTAAGACTGAACTTGGGAATGAGCTTCTTCTTGTAATCAAAAAAGAAAAGGGCAGGGCGCTTGGAAGTCACTTCTGGTCTTTATCACGAATAGGGGCAAGGGTGAGTTTTTACGGCCAGTTGGACAGGCAGGTCCCGGTGGATATAGTACAGGGGTGGATTAGGGAATGCCTTGATATGAGCTGGACAAGGCCGGAGGACACGGCGTATGCGGTTGCCCAACTTGCCAGAAAAACCGGAGACAGGGCAAGGGATATAGATGAGACCCTGCGGGGAGAAATAGTAAGAAGACTTCTGGCCTATGCCGAGGGGCAGCCACCGGCCAGATGGGCAAGGCGTTTTATAAGGCAGATAGAGGAGGCGACCCCGCTTGATGGTGCTGACGAAAACGAAATATTTGGGGAATCCCTCCCGATAGGACTTATAGTCAAGGCTGATTTGTAATGGCGCGATGTGTCCCGATGCCTACGTATTGACGTATACGGCTAAATGCCGTTACAATATAGGATATAGGAGGGAAAGACCATGCCATCAACGGAATTTGATCCGAAATACAAACGTCTGGAGGCAAGGGTCAGCAGTGAGCAAAATCATGATGAGGTCATGGCGCTGGATGAGCAAGACCGCAAAATCTTCGTCTCGGCGCTGCTGAACCCCGAATTACCATCTGGTCGGCTAAGGAAAGCGGTATCACATTATAAAAAGGGCGTTGATTGACGTGTCGGCGTCGTTCCATTAAATATAAGAAGAGGGACGAGACGTGAAAATAAAAGCAGTATTTGTTAAAGATGGTGATTGGTGGGTAGCGTGGACAGATGATGTGCCGGGGGCAATAACTCAGGGAAAAACAGTAGAAGAGGCAAGAGAAAACCTTCTTGACGCAATAAATGAAATGCAAAAACCTTATGATTTAGAATCATTGCCAACGGCGTTCCAACCTCCGCCTTGTCCAATATAACAACGGTGGATACAAAATATGAGTGAAGAAAAGCTAACTTTATACCGGTATCGTCATTTAGACGATAAACATCATGATCGGACGAAGAAAATCATCACTGACTCGGTCTTGTACTTTGCAAGCCCGTCAGATTTTAATGACCCGTTCGACTGTAGGGTTCACTTTTCGAAGGATTATTCAAAAGAGGAACTCTCGGCTTACTTCATCGAAAAAGCAAAAGAATTCGAGCCTGAAATGAAAAGCGATGAGCTTAAGGAGCTGGCAGAAGCAATATTAAAACAAGATCGTCATGAGATGGTAAGTCAAATGAAAAAGAGCCTTCAAGACTGGATTAATAATTATGGCATTCTATCTCTATCAGCCAATAACAACAACATCTTGATGTGGTCTCATTATGCTGCCGGTCATAAGGGTATATGTCTTATGTTTGAATTTACACTCCAGATATGTAATCAATTTCCCTATTTATGTCCAGCACCAGTTAAATACAAAGAATCTTATCCTGAAGTTGAAATAACGGCGCCAGCCAAGGAACTATCTGACGCATTTCTTTTGACGAAAGCCTATGATTGGTGTTATGAGGCAGAGCGTAGAACTATAGATTTCACAAAAGGGCGTGGCGAAAAACCTTTTCCTCCTGAACTCCTGACGGGGGTAATATTAGGTGAGCGAATGACACGGGAAAACAAAAAGGAAGTTGCAGGATGGGTACGGGCACGAAAAACTCCAACGGAGCTGCTTGAAGCATCCATAAAAGAGGGGTCATTCTCGCTTGAAATTAAACCGTATAAGGATTAATGAATTTACCCTTAGTCCGTCATTCCGGCTTGTCCGGAATCTTCTTTGGCTTGAGACTGTGTAGAGACAGATTCCGGACAAGCCGGAATGACGACAAAAGAAGCCGGGTGAGATAGAGAATACAAAAACATGTTGCCGCCCGTTTGAATCAGAACTGGAATAACCTGCCTTTATGGCATCGCTGCTTATGTCATAAATATGACCTCTTCATATGTGGTCGTGCCTTCTAACATCTTGCGAATCGCCGCCTGGCGCAGGGTTGTCATCCCATCGGCCGCTGCCGCCGCGTATAAGGCGTTGAGGTCGGCCTTGTCCGTAAGCGCCCTTCTCACCCGCTCAGTAAACTCCATGACCTCAAATATCGCCGTCCTGCCACGATAGCCCGTGCCCCGGCATTCTATACATCCCTCCCCATAGCTTATTGTGTGAGTGGTGTTATTATCTAATTTAAGGTATCCCGTTTCGTCTTCTGTCAACACCCGCTCCCGCTTACAGTGGACACATATCTTTCTGACGAGCCGTTGGGCAATTATCCCTATGAGCGTGGAAGATATTAGAAACGATGGGACTCCGAGGTCCAAAAGCCGCGTAATGGAGGAAGGGGAGTCGTTCGTGTGCAGCGTAGAGAGGACGAGGTGCCCCGTAAGGGCGGATTGAATAGCGTTGTCGGCGGTTTCCTTGTCTCTTATCTCACCAACCATGATGATGTCCGGGTCCTGGCGCAGGATTGTGCGAAGCATGTTGGCAAATGTGACGCCGATTGCCTGCTGTACGCTGACCTGATTAAACTCCTCAATGACCATCTCAATAGGCTCTTCAAGCGTTACGATGTTTACCTCTGAGCTGGACAGCACCCTGAGGGTAGAGTACAGGGTCGTAGTCTTGCCGCTTCCCGTCGGGCCGGTGACTAATATTATGCCGTTTG
The DNA here is from genome assembly GCA_015233685.1 of Nitrospirota bacterium. GTDB lineage: Bacteria > Nitrospirota > Thermodesulfovibrionia > Thermodesulfovibrionales > Magnetobacteriaceae > Magnetominusculus > Magnetominusculus dajiuhuensis. The sequence goes on from JADFXF010000007.1 coordinate 30,110, forward strand.
GCCTCCTGATAAATGAGTCATAAAGCTGGTACTCGCGGGGATAAAACCCCAGTTTTTCAATGTCCTGCATCAGCATATCAGGGTCGAATATCCTTATGACGATCTTCTCGCCAAAGGCCGTCGGCAGGGTTGACACTCGCAGCTCAAGTTCCTTGTCCTTGTGAGTAGTCTTTATTCTGCCGTCTTGAGGGCGGCGTTTTTCGGTTATATCCATTCGTGAGAGCATCTTTATCCTTGAGGTGATCGGGGCATGGACGGCCTTAGGGGTTGAGTGTACTGTGTGAAGAATGCCGTCAATGCGCAGCCTTACGATGGATTTCTCGCGTTTTGGTTCGATGTGTATATCGCTTGCCCGCTGGTCGAAGGCGTATTGAAAGAGATACGACACCGCCCTGACTATGTGTGAGTCAGTGGCCTCGATTTCCCCCTGCCCCCTGAGTTTGACAAACTGCTCAAGATTTCCAAGGTCAACGCCCGGCTGCATCTCGGCCTGAGCGGCCGCTATCGAAGAGTGAAAGCCGAAAAACTCCCTTACAATTTTCAACACATCAGATTTTGAGCTTAACACGAGGCGAGTTTTCAGATTTTTTGCGTGTTTGAGGCTTTCCACAGCCTCCATATCATATGGGTCTATAACCGCAAGGGTAACCACCCCGTCAGTATTTTCAACCGGCACTATCATGTGTCTTAATGCGAATGGGCGTGGAACATGCCCTGTTACCACATCAAGTTCGAGTTTGATGGGGTCAAGCTTCATGTATGGGATGCCTGTCTCCGCGGCGATTGCCTCAGTTATGGCGTCCTCGTTGAGGAGTTTGCCGTTTGCACCCGGTATCTCAAGTTCTAAGGCGGCGATTGCCTCAGCCGGCGTGACAACCGAGACGGCCTGTGAGGAACGTTTGGCGCCGCCCGCCTCGTTAAGCAGTTGGAGTCTAATCATCTGCTGTTCGCCCCTTGCCGTGATGTCCGAGAAACGCTCGCGCGTTATCAGCCCCTTTTTCAGAAGGAAGGCGGCGGTGGTTTCAATTGTCAGGCGTTTTTTTGATGGTCTATCGGTCTGCTTGGTAGTCAATCGTGCACCGCAAGGATATTGATTTTATGGGCAAGGCAGCCCGCCCCAAAACCATTATCTATATTCATAACCGCTATGCCGGGCACGCAGGAGTTAAGCATGGCAAACAGCGGCGTCAGGCCGCCTAAACTTGTGCCGTATCCCACAGAAGTCGGAACGGCTATGATGGGCTTGTCAATGAGCGAACCAACAACAGAAGGCAGCGCGCCCTCCATCCCCGCCGCTACAACTACCACATTGGCTCCTTCGAAAACGCCGACGTTACTTAACAGCCTGTGAAGCCCGGCAACCCCGACATCGTAGAGCGTCTCTACGCTGCTGGATAGAAAAGAGGCCGTTACAGCGGCCTCCTCAGAGACTGGTATATCCGCCGTACCCGCGCTGACGACAACTATGCGCCCTATCTTTTTTCGCCCCTCACCGGCCTCAATTAGCCTCGATGTGGGATAGTACCTTGCGCCATCAATATTCAGGCCGTCGTATATTTCTTTTGACGCCCTTGTTATCAGCACCCGGCCGCTCATATTATAAATCCTGCGGGCTATCTCTATGGCGTCTTCGGTTTTCTTTCCCTCGCCAAATATAACCTCCGCGATGCCGCCTCTGAGTTGTCTGTGATGGTCTATCTTTGCGAATTCAATATCCTCATATGGGAGGTGTTTTAGTTTATTTAGGGCCTCATCCACGCCGATTTGGCCGTTTTGCAGGGAGACGAGCAGTGTCTTAATTGCCTCTTTATCCATGCCTGAATTCCCCCTTCAGCTCCCGTGACATGAGTTGCCGGACGGCCGATGCCGGGTCTTTGGATTTGTGAATTACCGCATAGACTTGCTCGACAATTGGCATTTCCACGCCAGCACGGTTTGCAAGCTCAAAGGCCGACGCCGAGGTCTCAACGCCTTCGGCCACCGCCTTCATGTCGGAGAGGATTTCGGCGGGCGTCTCTCCCTTGCCCAGACGCAGACCCACCGTGTAGTTTCTTGATAGATTTCCGGTACATGTCAGGACGAGGTCGCCCAGTCCACTGAGACCAGAGAACGTGTTGTCCTTTGCCCCAAGGCTCACGCCAAGCCTGATTATCTCAGAAAGCCCCCGTGTTATCAATGCCGCACGGGCATTGAGGCCAAGCCCAAGGCCGTCGCATATGCCTGAGGCTATGGCAATGACATTTTTCAGCGCCCCGCCAAGCTCTACGCCGATTATGTCCTCGTGGGTATAGACCCTGAAGTACTCAGTGAAAAACATCTCCTGAAGCGCATGTCCATGTGTGGAGTGGTTTGAGATGCCGAGGGTTACAGCGGTGGGTTTTCTCTTTGCCACCTCATCGGCAAAACTTGGCCCGGAGAGCACCGCGATTTCATTGCCGATGAATTCCTGTATTATTGCCGATGCCGTTTTAAGAGTGCCGCGCTCTATTCCCTTTGCGGCGGTAACGACAACGGTGTTCGGGCTGATGGGGGCAGATACGGCCTTTGTTAAGATACCCCTGATAAATTGTGTCGGCACGACAAGTATGATGCACGAGGCCGCCCCCACCGCCTCTGCCAGATTATTCGTAGGTATGAGCCGGGGGGAGAGTTTCAGGCCGGGCATAAACGGCTTGTTTTCCCGCAGCTTTATTATGGAGTCAACGGTGTCTTTTTCATATGCCCACAGACGAACCTCATGGCCTTTCAACGCCAGCATGTTTGCCAAAACCGTTCCCCAACTACCGGCTCCTATTACGCTTATGGAATTCACTCTGTCTATATATTATAATTTATCCTTATAAAATTAAAACCATATAACAAAATAATCATGCACCAGTTCTCGACAAAACTGTTATGACGGATATATAATCAGGCTTATGAACACCGGTGAGACGAACACCGCCGCTGCCGCAAACAAGTGGATAGTTGCCGTGAGCGTAATGCTTCCCACGCTCATAGAGATAATTGACACATCAGTCGTAAACGTGTCGTTAGACCACATCAGGGGGTCTCTCTCTGCCAGCATAGACGAGGCCACGTGGACAGTTACGGCTTATCTCGTGTCCAACGCCATAATCATACCTCTTACAGGATGGCTCAGCAGGATGTTAGGCAGGAAGTTCTATTTGATTCTTTCCATAGTTATATTTACTGTGAGTTCATTTCTGTGCGGATGTGCGTGGAGCCTCCAAAGTTTGATATTTTTTAGAATCATACAGGGAATAGGTGGCGGGGCGCTTCAGCCGCTTTCGCAGGCTATACTTCTGGAGGCATTCCCGCTGAAACAGCGCGGCACGGCTATGGCCCTGTTTGGCGTGGGTATACTGTTCGGACCTATCATAGGGCCGCTCATGGGCGGGTGGATAACTGACAACTGGAGCTGGCAGTGGATTTTCTATATAAACATACCCATTGGCATCATATCGGTGCTGATGTGCATGATATTCATCTCGGATCCTAGTTATATGAAGAAACAACAGATGAAGATCGATTACATGGGCCTGGCCCTGCTCACCCTGGGGCTTGCCACACTGCAGATAGTGCTTGATAAAGGACAGCAAGAGGACTGGTTTGCCTCTGGATTTATATTCTGGCTTTCCCTTATATCGGTATGTTCATTGCTGTCGTTTGTTGTGGTGGAGTGGTTTGCCAAAGACCCGATAGTGCATCTTTCCACGTTTAAAAACAGGTCTTTTACCACCGGCAGCATGATTGCCTTCTTTGTGTTTTTCAACCTGTTTGGAAGCATAGTGCTGCTGCCTATACTACTGCAGACACAACTAGGCTACACTGCTACTCTGGCCGGGCAGGTGCTTGGCCTTGGTGGCATAGCCACATTGATAACGATGCCCATTGTGGGTGTTCTTATGACTAAGGTAAACCCGAAATGGCTCATAGCGGTAGGCACCGTGATAGCCGCCTATTCGACCTTCCGGCTGTCTCAGTTTAACCTGTATGTGGATTATATAAACGTCTTTCTTCCACGCGTATTTTTGGGCGTTGGCACAGGGCTGCTCTTTGTACCGCTTACGACTTTGACAATGTCAGGGATAAGAAGGGAGGAGATGGGCAATGCCACGGCTATTTACAACCTGCTCAGAAACATTGGCGCCAGCATCGGGGTGGCCTTCGTTACGACTATGATTTCACGCCACGCACAGGTACATCAGTTCCAGCTTACAGAACACCTCAGTCCATTTGACAGGAACTACCAGATGGCCTCATCGGCAGTAGCAAGGGTGTTTGGTTACAACGGGCTCAGCCCTGATGTCTCCAAATTCGCCGCCGACAGTCTTATCTATGGCAATACGATAAAGCAGGCCTCTATGCTCGCCTTTAACGACACGTCCTTTATAATTTTCGTCATTCTCCTGTCAACCCTTCCCCTTGTCTTGCTGATAAAAGGGGGCAAAGGCGGGGCAACACCTCCGGGTGTACACTGATGGGCATCAGCGCGGCACGGCATCCGGCAGACCGCCGTCAACAGGGATTGTCGCACCGGTTGTCGGTGTCTGTCTCGCGGCAAAAAACAGCACCGCCCTTGCCACGTGTGAGGCCGTAACGCGGGACTTCAGAAGGTTGCGCCCCTTGTAGTAGTCCTCAAGCCCTTTTTCGTCAAGCCCGCGCGCACGCATCCTGTCCGGGCCAATCTCCTCCCATAACCCCGACCTCCTCGCACCGTCTGAAAACACGCCGTCAGGGGCCACCATATTCACGCGCACCCCAATCCCGGCCAGCTCAAGCGAGGCTATACGCGCCACCTGATGCGCCGCCGCCTTTGTAACGCTGTATGCCCCAAAATTAGCGCTCGGTGAAAACACGTTCTTCGTCGAAATCAATATAATATCCCCGCCCGTCCTCTGGAAGGCAAAGTGCCTCGCCGCCTCCGCAATGACAATCAGTGTGCCGTCTATGTTTACCCTCTCCAGCTTCCTGAACGCCTCTATGGACATCTCCGAAAGGGACGCGACCATTGCTATCCCTGCGTTGACAATAACTATGTCAAGCCCGCCCCATCTCTCAACCACCTTGCCGCACGCCCCCGATACCGACACAGGGTCTGTAACGTCCATCGGGACGGCCATCACCCTGAGGCCGAATTGTATGTGCAATTCCTCATAGAGACTGTCAAGCCTCTGCCCGGGTAAATCCGTAACAGCAACATGGCAGCCGTTTAGAAGCAGTTCCCTTGCAATAGCGCTGCCGATTGCCCCCGCTGCCCCTGTGATAATTGCCGTTTCGCGCGCAAGCGGCGGCTCATCTGACACGCCGAGTTTGGCGTGCTGGTATGTCCTGTATTCCATTGCGAAGATATCCTCTTCAGATATACCCTCGTAGTCGCGCCCCATTGCGGCAATCGCCGACTTTATCTCAATAGACTGACTCGTGATGTCTGCCGCTATTGTTGCTGATTCGATGTCCCTGCCAGAGCATACCACGCCAATGCCTTCGATATAGAGTACCCTTGGGATGGAATCAAATCGTGAAATCTCACCGCCCATCTTCTGGGCGTGTGTGGTCAAATACTCCTCATAGCGCATTTTATAGTCCCCGATAGCGCTGGATAGTTGAGCCCTCAGCACGTCCATGTCATCATAGTTCAGGGCGTCTATCCAGAGGGGATAGGCCTTTGTCCTGATAAGATAGTCGGACGTGACGGGGGGCGTAAGGGCAGTTTCTCTGCCAATGCCGCAGTCTGTATAATCAAGGGTATCGGAGTCAATAAGGGGTTTGATAATGACGCGGTTAAATGGACTGTCCTCGCTGCCGGATGCCCCGGCAAGCAGTCCCCTGAGAATTGGGGCTATTTTTATATACCGCCGCCTTGCCTCATCGGGTGAAGTCGAAACGTGGCGTTTCGGCTGAATCGCCGTGTGTTTTTTTATAAATTGCTCAGCAGCGGTGACAAGTTCTATCATAAGGCCGTAGGAGTCGCGCGCGGTGTCTCCCCATGTAACAATACCGTGATGAAGGAGGACAATGGCCTTGCAGTGGCGTCTCTTGTTAAAGGCGGCAAGGACGGCCTTCGCGAGTTTAAATCCCGGGGTCTGGTACTCAACCGTAAGGACATCTGGGCCAAGCGCCTCTTTAATCAATTTTTCGGAGTCGGCCTGATTTGCCAATGTTAATATCGCGTCCGCATGAGTGTGGTCAATGTATTTAAAGGGCAGAAATACGTGAAGCAGGGTCTCAACCGACGGCGTTGGGGCGTTTGAGCTAAACATGTGGGTGCGAAACTCGTTTATCATTGCCTCATCAGACATAGCTTCTATGGCGGCAAATTCCCTTAGATAGTTCAAGTCGAGGCCGACATGCCCTTCCGGGCCGATTTCAGCGATATCCGCTCCCGACGCCTTTACGAACACCGCCTCAATGGCTTCACCGAGGATGTTTCTATGTTTGTCTTTTACTGAGGTATTGCCGCCGCCGTGCAGAACGAGGCGCCTGTCCGCGCCCAACAATCTGGCCGAGTAGGCCCTGAGGGCGAGTGCCCTGCCGCATTTCCCGTCATAGTCTGCGGCGAATTCCTCTGCGTCGGCGTCTGACCATCGGTTTATCATTTGGCCTTCTTCTTGTCGAGTTTGTTTTTCAGCGTCTGGTAGAATTCATAGGCGTGCTGGGGTTTCATGTTCTCGTGGACGACTTTTCTGACGGCCTGAATCATTGCCGTTGGGGAGTCTGACTGGAATATATTGCGCCCCATATCAACACCAAGGGCACCCTCATTGACGGCATTATATGACATAGTCAGGGCGTCAAGTTCGGGGAGTTTCTTACCGCCGGCCATCACAACAGGCACTGGGCATGAGGACGTGATAGTATCAAACCCCTCCGCCGTGTAATAGGTCTTTACGTATGTAGCGCCAAGTTCGGCACAAATCCTGCAGGCCAGACGAAAATACCGGGCGTCGCGCGCCATATCCTTGCCCACCGCTGTTACGGCCAGCACGGGGATGCCGTAGCGGTTGGCTTTGTCTATCAGACTGGTCATATTGTGAATGGACTTCGTTTCGTATTCACCGCCGATAAAGACCTGAACGGCAAGGGCGGCGGCGTTTAAGCGAATCGCGTCCTCGATATTCATGGCAAGCTCTTCATTGGAGAGTTCCTTTAAGATACTTGGGCCGCCGCTGGCACGCAGCACTACGCCGCCCGTGTATGAAGGCGGGATGTTTGCCCGTAGTATCCCGCGTGTAAGCATGAGCGTATCTGTAAACGGTATCAGCGGGACGATATTAATGTCCACACGCTCAAGGCCAGTAGTAGGCCCTTGAAAATATCCATGGTCTATGGCCAGCATAACGGTCTTGCCGGTTGATGGATTAAATATATTGGAAAGCCTGTTTTTCATCCCCCAATCAAGTGAGTTTGAGCCTTTTAAAAAGAACGGCGTGTTCTTTGCGGGCACATCGGTATAAAACATCTTCGCGTCTTTGACATTATCCAAATCGGCCACTGTTGTCCTCCCTGTGTCTAAAATTTGTCGTCGGTACAGGGTATTATAGTCCATACTCGCCTAAATATTCCAGAGCCGGATTACTCTTAAAATGATATGCCCTTTGTTTATTTCCAGCTTACCCCCAAAGCGTACATGTACCATTGTGGCATTAGACAAACCTCTGTGCTAAATACCTCGATACTCTGACAGCCAGTCTTTTTTGAAGCTATTAAAACGGTCTTGTTCGATGGCTGCCCTGATTTTTTTCATAAAATCTAAATAAAAATACAGGTTATGGATGGTGTTAAGCCTGATACCGAGGATTTCACGGGCGCGAAACAGGTGGTTTAGATAACTTCTTGTGAAATTACGGCATGTGTAACATCCGCATTCGGGGTCAAGCGGTGTGTGGTCACGCCTGAATTGGCTGTTTCTTATGGCAACTCTGCCATGTGTCGTAAGGAGCGTGCCGTGCCTTGCCGTCCTTGTCGGGATGACGCAGTCAAACATGTCAAATCCCGCCTCAACCGCGGCTAAAATGTCCTCAGGAAACCCCACGCCCATCAGATAACGCGGCTTATCGTCTGGAAGCTCAGAGGCCATGTAGCCTATGATTTCGTGCATTATTTCTTTTGGTTCGCCGACACTGACCCCTCCGACGGCGTAGCCCCCGAAGTTCATCCCTCTGAGCTGTGCCGCGCTTTGCAGCCTTAAATCTTTATAGACGCCCCCTTGCACGATTGCAAAGAGCGTCTGCGGCTTTGTGATGGCATTAAGGCATATCTGCGCCCACTTCGTTGTAAGCTCCAGAGATTTCAGCGTGTATTCGTATGAAGACGGGTAGGGGGTGCACTCATCAAAGGCCATGGCGATGTCTGCTCCAAGGGCGCGTTGTATCCGCATTGACTCGTGCGGGCCTATGAAGTGCGTAGAGCCGTCTATGTGGGATTTAAAAGTCACGCCCTCTTGCCCGATTTTCCTCAGCGGAGAAAGGCTATAGACCTGAAACCCGCCGCTGTCAGTTAGTATAGGCCCGTCCCATCTTATAAATTCGTGAAGCCCTCCCGCCTCCGCTATGGTATCCTCACCGGGACGTAAGTACAGGTGGTATGTGTTACAGAGGATTATCTCCGCCCCCACTTCCCTAAGCTCGCGGGGCGACATCGCCTTTACAGCGCCCATCGTGCCGACCGGCATAAACACGGGCGTGTGCAGCGTGCCGCTGGAAAGGACAAGCCTGCCTGTCCTTGCGCTTCCATCTTTGTGTGATACAGTGAAGTTCATTTTTTAAGACATCGAGGGCGCTGCCCTCAAACTCCCGCAAGGAGGGTAACCCTCCTTGACCTCTAATTTTATTCTTTCGTACATAGTAATATATTTGGGTGATACGTGTGTTATTTCAACATTTATAACATTGGCACAGCGGGCGATATGCCCGGTGTGCGCGGTTGTCAGGTGATTTCTCTTGTGGGCGCGCTCAACATCCTCCGCCAAAAAAAACGCCTCAATGTAGAGCGTGTCAGCGCCCGCGGCAAGGCCGATGGCCTTTTTGATATTTGCCTCAGACGGGGAAATGTCCGTTATATAGGCAATCTTCTGCCCCCGCGTTATCATGGCAAGGCCGCATAGCTCTTCAATATGGTAATAATGGCCGTCAACCCTGAGCCGAAGGTCTTTTATATCATTTCTGATGGCAGCCTTCAGCTCGTTTAACCACGCGCCTGGCGTAAGGCCGCGCTCAAGCAGGAGGGCCTTGTTTATGTTTATCTGCGTATCCTCGTGAAGACTAAACCCAAGCACCTCGATGCCGTGGTCAAAAACGTCGGCCTCCACCGTTAGCCCCTCTTTTATCATAATTATTTTGTCAAACGCCGTTACCGGCCCGTCTATTTTATTAAAACCCTCGGTGGCATAAAAACTGCCTCTGAGGATTACGTCTTTGTGAACTTCGCAGACCTCTATCTTTAGCGGGTATTCTTTGATTAAATTCCATGTATAACCTTTGAGCTTGTGTGCAACGGCGTTGATGATGCCCCTGGGGCCGTAGATATGAAGAGGCGCCTCCCTGTTTAACAGGCATCGCAGCACATTGTCAAAGCCGATAAAGTGGTCAACATGCATATGGGTGACAAAAATATCCGAGATTTTCTGTATCTCCCGCACAGAAAGGCCATAGACATCCCCGCAGTCAAACATAACGGCATCCTTCTCCCTCCTGAATCTTACGTACAGAATAGGGTCCTGAAAAGGATTATTTACTAATTTACTAAAAAATGTTGATTTCATATTTAAAAGTCTTAGTGCTCTATGATACAATGTCCAAGTATTGTTATGATACAATAATAAAGTTGTGATTTGATAAAATAATGTTTAGGAGGACCAATGTCTGAGCTAAGAAAGGACCCGATAATAGGCAGGTGGGTTATCATCTCAACAGAAAGAGGGAAAAGGCCGTCAGATTTCATCTCTCCGTCCCACAAGAGAAAAAAGACTGTGGGGTTTTGTCCGTTTTGCAAGGGGCATGAGTTCACTACTCCAAACGAGATAATGGCCTTCCGGGGGCCGGATAGGATGGGGGCCTCGGACTGGACACTCAGGGTAGTGCCGAATAAATTCCCGGCACTTCAGATTGAAGGTGACCTTGACAGGTCAGGCGACGGTATTTTCGGCAGGATGAACGGCATCGGCGCCCACGAGGTAATAATCGAGACCCCGCATCACGATTTGTCGCTGTCTTCAATGAGCAGAAAATCGGCCGCTGATGTCCTATGGGCATTCTACTCAAGGATGACCGACCTGCGTAAGGACAAGCGGTTTAAGTACGTCCTGATATTCAAAAATGAGGGAGAGGACGCGGGCGCAACGCTTGAGCACACGCACAGCCAGCTTATAGCCCTGCCCATCGTCCCCAAAAGGGTGCAGGAAGAGCTTGACGCGGCCAAAAAGTATCATAGCTTCATGGAGAAATGTATCTACTGCGACCTCATTGACCAGGAAACCAGCATCAACAAGAGGATAATCTATCAAAACACCTCGTACATAGCCATCTCGGCATATGCGCCGCGCGTGCCGTTTGAGACATGGATACTGCCCCGGCGCCATGAGTCGTCCTTTATGCCGGACAACAACGATTTTACATATCTGGCAGAGGCGCTTCAGACCGTGCTGAAGATGCTGGATAAGATTCTTGACGTGCCGCCATACAGCTTCATAGTCCATACGACGCCGTTTACAGAGGAAGACAACAGCTACTTCCACTGGCATATAGAGATATTCCCCAAACTTACAAGGACTGCCGGTTTTGAGTGGGGCTCAGGCTTCTACATTAACCCAACGCCCCCGGAAGACGCCGCCAGATACATGAGGGAAGGCATATAGAGGGACAGACACAGTGCGCGAGTTGATTCAGATTAAAAATTCATAACTTATATAAGGAGGAATAGAATGAAGGTTTTAATAGTAGATGATGACCCACACCTTAGGAAACTGTACAAGGAAGAGTTGGAGGATGAGCACTACGATGTTTACATCGCAAGTTCTGGCAAAGAGGCCCTTGAGATATTTGCGAGAGAGCTGCCGGACATTGTCACGCTTGATATACTTATGCCCGGCATGGACGGAATTGAAGTGCTGCGCAGGATGAAGGAGCAAAAGCCCAATCTGCCCGTGATAATGTCCACGGCGTACGATTACAGGGATGATTTCTCGGTATGGGCGTCTGATGCCTATGTGGTAAAATCTGCCGACATGACGGAGTTGAAAAACACGATAAAAAATCTCCTGAGTAAAAAATGAAGACCTTGGAGTTGGACTCACTTGCCCCCATCTATGGAGGCATGTGCCTGTCGCGGCTTGATGGGGTTGTGTTTATAAAGGGCGCAATCCCCGGAGAAAAGGTGCTGGCAGAGGTAAAAGAAATCAGAAGGGATTATTCCATAGCCGAGGCTGTGGCGATTCTCAATGGTTCGACAGACAGGGTCACACCGCGTTGCCGCGTTTATGGCATGTGCGGGGGCTGCCACTACCAGCACATCTCATATGAGAGGCAGTTGTCATTAAAAGAGGAAATAGTTACCGACTGTCTCAGGAGAATCGCAAAGATAGATATTCCCATTGCCGGGACGATTTCGGGAGGCCAATGGAATTACAGGAGAAAGGTTCAGTTTAAGTTATCCTCCGTAAGCGGTGGAGCCGCCCCTTCGATAGGTTTTTACAGGGAGAATACCAGAGACATCGTAGCCGTTGATGAGTGCGCGCTGCTACACGGCACTTTAAACAGATTTCTTGTAAAATTAAAAGGGGCGCGCTTTCTCAATGGCGTCAGAGAGATACACATGCTTACGGGCGGCAACACGGTGGCCTTCCTCAAGGGGCCTGATGTGGATGAGGCAAAACTTGAGTTCCTGCTTGATATAGGATTTGACGGGGCTGTTGCGGCGCTTGCCCCTGACTACCAGCGCACACACGCGGCCGGGGATTCCCATTGTCAGCTGTCAATAGGGGATAACGTTGGCGAAGGGATAAGCTATACCGTGTCGCCGCAGGGGTTTTTCCAATCCAATTGGGAGTTGAACCAGGTGTTGGTCGAAACTGTGAAGGAATTATTGGGGGATGTCAGCGGCAAAAGGGTGATTGATGTCTATGGTGGGGCTGGCAACTTTTCCCTCGGTCTCTCAAAGACGGCCAAAGAGATAACCATCGTTGAGGATAATCCATACTCGGCGGCGGACGGTGCACGCAACATAGCGCTGAACAACATACATAATATATCGTACATAACGAAATCGTTTGAGACAATAAGGGAAAATAGGACATATGACGTAGTGATTGTTGATCCGCCAAGGATAGGTCTCACCAAGGCGGCGGTGGAAAGGCTGCTGTCCCTAAAGGCAGAGACGATTGCCTATATCTCATGCAACCCATCAACATTTGCCCGTGACGTGGCAAGGCTTCAGCCCAGATATACGCCATCCTCTGTAAGGCTGATAGACATGTTTCCAAACACATACCACTGCGAAGTTCTGGGGATTTTCCACAGCACATAGGTTTTATAAAATACAGAGTAAGGACTGCCTCTGCCGACGTTGAGCCATGGCGGCGGTTTTTGGACGTATTGACACCTGATGATAATTTGTGATATTGTAGAGGAGGCCGCATTTGTGCCGAAGTGGTGGAATTGGCAGACACGCAAGGTTCAGGACCTTGTGGGGGCAACTTCGTGGGGGTTCGAGTCCCCCCTTCGGCACCACAAATATATAGCAATGTCAATGGGTTGTAAAGGTATTATGTAAAATATGCCGCATAGTTATAGCTGCACGCGTTAAATTGCTGGAAGTGCTGCTATATATTATCAGGCAGTTTTGCAATTTTGGATTTCGGGGTAAGTATTTGTATTATATAGATAATATAGGGCTTAGAGGGTATCAGGCGGTTTTGCAAAAAAGTATCGGAAATGCCTTTTTTTTAGCGTTTAACGGCCTTTTTATGACGAAGTCAAGGATTTTTCTTAGTCAAAGTGTCAAATATTTGACACTTTGGGGAATGTCGGGGGGAGGGGCTTGGATAGAATGCTCGCCCTATTTTTTGGTCGTTTCCCCAAGGATAATCATTCGTTTCTCTATTGATGATAGAATGTCATGCACACTAAAAGGCAGAATCAAAAACTCACAGAGTATCCGCCAAATCAAATTGAAAATAATCATCGCTGATATTGTTGTAAGCCAATTTGACAAATAACCCTTCGGAAATAATATTGCCGATATACAACCTAATATGCTGCCTATAACCCCGACGACATATAGCAATTTTATTAGAGCTGTGCTGACCATAGATCGGAATGCTATGAAGCCCATAGGGCCATAGTCTACAGTATAGGGGTTTCCGCTAACCTTAGGCTGCATTTTGGTTTTTTGTGTCTTTGGTGGTAAAACGTTTGTGTCAGATTGATCCTGTTCAAGGTTTTCTTTTGATTGATTTGTCGGAGGTGGTATCGTCTCTGGTTGATTTAACCGCTGCCACCTATCCGGCTTTCCTTTGTCAGCCCCACATTTCGTACACTCAATATATATAGAACTTACCTTCGCCCCGCATTTCCCACACAACCACGCCATAACCCTGACCTCCTATCGTTTTACTCAACCCTGTCTCAACACTAACAAAAACAATTATCCCATGTCAATATTTATTCCACGATTATAATTATTGCTTAGGCTGTAATAACTTGTTATTGCTTCATAATATGTTACGTAAAGGTAACGTTATTCCTTTTCTTTCTTTACACTATACGGCTTCTGCGTTTCGTTTACACTGAAATCCGATGGCAACTCAGTCGAACTGCCATATCTTTTTTGCTGCTCCATTACGCACTGCTCATCAGGCACGTCATACTTGTGCGTTTCCAGCCACTCTATGTACTCTGGAAATGCCTTGCGAAACTGTATTTTCAGCCAAGTACGTTCCTCTTCATCGGCCTTTTCCCAATAAGAGCCTATAAATCGCTGCATTTTAACCATGTCGATTTCGCCTTCAGGGATTTCTCTGCGGTAACCGTATATGCGCCGTGGGGCTTTGTCGTCTTTGTACATACTGCCCTCGCCGGTCAGGAGCCAAAACGAATTAATATTGGTATTCCTAACTATCAATGATAACGTTTCGGCTGAAGGGTTTGTTTTTTGATTCTCAATTTCTGACAATGAACCTTGCGAGATACCGATGACCTCTGCAAACTGATTAGCTTTCATGCCTTGAGCTACCCGGAACTGCTTTATACGTTCCCCAAAAAAAATATTCTTATGCGGATATTTTTTTGTTGACATTTATTGGTATGCCGAATTATAGTATAGCTATGTTGACGGCAAAGGACATAAAAAAAGCCCTGATTGACAAAGAGATCAGTATGAGGGAGATAGCAAGACGCATCGGTGTATCGTATTCATCGATAAGTCTGGTGATTAATCGCCGTGGTTTAAAGTCCGAGCGAGTGCGCAAGGGTATTGCTGAGTGTCTTGCCATGCCGTATGACCTCCTGTGGGGTGTTAACCCCGCCTCTAACTGTACTGATAATAGTTTAGCCGATTGCGGGAGGCGTGTCAATGACTAAGTTGAGAAATGATTTGTCGGAAGGCAACAACCCGTCCATCGAGGGTGGGATATTAATAGAAAGGAACACCAAAACGTAAGGAGGGTAGTATGGCGAAGATAATAGTATATAGGGATGCTAACGGATTGCTTTTCCAATGCGCTAATTCTGATACAAACCGTAGGGTATTTGGGATAACTGAAGACATGATTGTGTGCTATCGCGATGAGCCGATACCTCACACACCCGCACAACGTTAATATGGCAGCAACCCGTCCATCGAGGCGGGATAACGAATAGAAAGGAGACATAACATGGCAGAGAACGACGAAAACACCACCACCGAAGCCCCTGAAGACACAACCGGCGCAGGAGAATTGCCAGCCGCAGACGCACCCGGCACCGCAACAGAGAAAACACCGGCAGATGACGACGGTGAGGACCCAGTTGACGATCCCGCTGTAGGGGACTGATGTCCGGCGTAACAACAATAATCACGGGCGGTCTGAAGTCAGGCCGCCTTACAAAACGGAGGAGGTAATTATGCAAAACGCCTTAAAAGACAGAAATCACAGACAAAACGTCGTCGCGGGGATAATCGCACTGCTTAACAGCGACGGCATTGAAGTGGATGACATCTTATCTGCCGTAAACAGTGTCATTGATGACCACTCTATCACCTGCCCTGGGTGCGGGACACGTATAACCAACCCCGAATACCGCTATTGCACTAAGTGCAGAACGCATCTTGGCAAATACCTTACCTCATGCGGTGACTGCAAAGCAGAGTTTCACGGAACGCTGCCGCTTGTGTCGGAGAAGTCAAAGTTTTGTTCATTTTGTGGTTCTAAAAACCTTATTTATCCTGCTGATTA
>JADFXF010000080.1 GCA_015233685.1 Nitrospirota bacterium
AGATAACCGGCACTATTATGGCGATGAAGCAGGCTCAAACCGGCTATGAAACCCTTGCCAACAAGGTAACGGAGCTTGAGGGCAAGCTAAAGGCAAAAGAGGCTGAAGACCTTATCGCGCTTGCCATGAAAGACGGCAAGATAACCCCGGCACAGCTCGAATGGGCAACAAGCTACGCAAAGGCGGACCCCGTCGGATTTAAGGTCTTCGTCGAGAATGCCCCTGCCGTGGTGGTAACAAAGGAAATAGCCGGTGGAGAAAAAGCGGGTGGCACGGACGACATCCTTGACGAGACACAGAAGCTCGTCAACAAGCAGCTTGGCATAGACGACGCCAAGTTCAAGGAATTCAGCGCGAAAGCGAAAACAGAGGAGGACAAGTAAATGGCCTTGACGGAAGACAGAAATACAATCAGCAGGGATGGTTCTGTACGGACGCTGCTTTGCGCGGCGGGCAAAAAGTTCTACAAGGGCGCGCTTGTGGCGGTTAATTCAAGCGGCTATGCAACACCCGGCGCTACAGCCACGACAATCAGAGGCGTAGGCCGGTGTGAGGATTATAAGGATAACTCGTCAGGAAGCAACGGCGACCTGAGCGTTACGGTATTAACCGGAGTGTTCTTGTTTGATAACTCCGCAAGCGCTGACGAGATAACAAGGGCAAGCATCGGACAGGACTGCTACATTGTGGACGACCAGACGGTGGCAAAGACAGACGGCACAGGCTCACGCGCAGTTGCCGGCAAGGTCTTTGATGTTGATGATAACGGCGTATGGGTAAAATTCTAATCTCAAGGAGGATGTAACGATGTTAATAAACCAAAGCACACTGAACGCGCTATATCAGTCGTTCAGCCTGATATTTCAGGAGGCATTCAGCGCTATAGCACCGCAGTGGCCACGCGTGGCCATGTCGGTACAGACGCAGACGAAAGAGCAGCAGTACGGGTTTTTAGGGGCGTTTCCGCGCATGAGGGAGTGGATTGGAGACAGGGAGATGCAAAACCTCATGACGCATGATTTCACAATCAAGAACAAGGACTATGAGGCCGCCATTGAGGTTGACCGCAACGACATTGAAGACGATATCCTGGGCATCTACAACCCGATAGTGCAGGAGTTTGCACGCATAGCGGCCACACACCCGGACGAGCTGATCTTCAGCCTGTTGGCAAACGGCACGGCAAATAAGTGCTATGACGGGAAGGCGTTCTTTGCCGCCAACCACCCCGTGGGGGGAAATAGCGTCTCTAATTTCTCTGACAGTTCCGGCCTGCCGTGGTATCTACTTGATACGACGAGGGCGATAAAAGCATTTGTGTTTCAGAAGAGGCGCGACCTTGAGTTTGTGTCTCTTGACAAACTGACCGACCCGCAGGTGTTTATGAAGCGCAAGTACGTCTACGGCATAGACGTGAGGTATAACGCGGGATACGGGCTGTGGCAGTTGGCCTATCGTTCGGAGTTGAGCCTCGATGCCACGAACTACGCCGCCGCAAGGGCCGCAATGATGAGCTATAAAGACGACCAGGGCCGTCCGTTAGGCATAATGCCGAACCTGCTTGTAGTGCCGCCGGCACTTGAAGGCGACGCAAGGGCGCTGCTGTTAAACAGTATGAACGCCGCAGGGGCGACTAACACATGGCAAGGCACGAGTGAGCTGCTCGTAGTGCCCTGGATAGGCTGATATGGCATATATAAGCGCAAGCGACATAAGCTATGTAATGACGGATACGGAGCTAATCCAGCTCACGGACGACGCTGGCACGGGGTCTATTGTTACCGGCCGTGTGAATGAGGTTATTGGAATGGCCGCCGCGATTATCGATAGTTATATCGGCGGGCGCTATAAAGTCCCGTTGACAGCGCTAGTACCGGAGGTGGTCAAAACCGTCTCCGTGTCTATCGGGGTGTATCTGCTCTATATGCGTTCAGGATTCCCCGTTATTCCTGATAAATTCAAATGGGCATATGATGACGCAATAACGCTGCTCAAAGACATAGCCAGAGGCACGGCCACGCTCGGTATTGAGGAGACAACGCAGGAGCGCGAAAACGCCGCGTCGAACAAACCAGCCAACGACAGGATCTTCACGAATAATTCGATGAGGGGTTATTAAAGATGATTGACATGGAAAGTGCGATAATCGCTCAGTTGAAAGGCATTGCGGAGCTGGCGACGGTAGATATCTTTCAGGGCAACATCGAGGACGTGATGCTAACCAGCATGAAGCTGCCAGCGGCGTTGGTAATCTACGGCGGGGCAAGGACAAAAGAAGAGCTTGGCAACAACAGCTTAAAGGCAAAGGTGACTGTATATTACACGGTGTTTGTCATCGGCAAGAATCTCAAGGGCGCAAAGGCCGTCTCTGCAAACGTAAGGGCGCTCATGGATGCGGTACGGGATAAGCTCATTGGTATACAGCATGAAGGCCGGACGCTGGTCTGGGAAGAGGAAACTCTAAGCCAGATAACGAAGACAGGGATATGCGTATATTCGCAGCATTACAGCTACGAGGATTACATCACCGCGTCATTGAAGGAGGTATAACGTTGTACAGCGATAAGTTTGAGAAATCAATTAAGTTTGTCCTGAAGGCCGAAGGGGGATATGTAAACGACCCTAACGACCCGGGGGGCGAAACGAACTACGGCATAAGCAAGAAAGTGTACAAAACCGTAGATATAAAAAACCTGACAGTTGAGCAGGCGAAGGCTATTTACTACAAGGACTACTGGGAGCACATGCACTGTGACGACCTCGCGTGGCCTATA
Source organism: Nitrospirota bacterium (assembly GCA_015233685.1). Classification (GTDB taxonomy): domain Bacteria; phylum Nitrospirota; class Thermodesulfovibrionia; order Thermodesulfovibrionales; family Magnetobacteriaceae; genus Magnetominusculus; species Magnetominusculus dajiuhuensis. The sequence goes on from JADFXF010000080.1 coordinate 2,775, forward strand.
TGCCTTGCGCACTTCGACACTGCGGTAAACTGTGGATACTCAGCCGCGCGGGATTGCCTTAAAGAATCCAACAACGATGTAAATGAGTACCTTTCACAGAGGGAAGTCTACTACAAGGGCCGGAGTCAGCGGCTCAGGGAGTTGTATTTCAATGGCTGGATGAATCGGCTAAAACATCTTAGAGAATATATCGAGAAGGAGGCATAAAGTGGGCGATAGAGTAAAGAACTACACGTTAGGCAACGGTGCGGTGATGTTTAAGGCAGACGGGGAGGATAATTTTAGGTCGCTTGGCAATGCCCCTGATTTCAAGGTGGGCATGAAGGTAGAGAAGAAGGAACACTATTCGTCTGAAACGGACGTCCCGTTAAAAGACGCCGAGGTTATAACGAAGACGGAGAGCACGGGCAGCTTTACGCTTGACGAGCCGCACATTCTGAATCTGACGAGGTATTTTCTCGGAGACGCTGCCACATCGAGCATTCAGACACACGGGACGGTAACGGCCACTGACGTAACCGCGGTGCACGATGCGTATGTGCATCTAAACAAGATAGAGGTCTCTAACGTGGTGGTCAAAAACACCGCCGGCACAACGACCTATGTCGAGGGCGCGGACTACACCGTGGTCAAAGGGCAGGGTCTATTGATGGCGTTAAGCACCGGGGCTATCACAGATAACCAAGCCCTAAAGGTAAGTTATGACTATGCCGCCGCCACAGTGCAAACAGGCAATGCGGCCCTGACGCCAAGCCTTAAAGGACATCTCTGGTTTGTCGGCAATCCAAGTAAGGGCGAAAAGATAGACATCATGGGGTATGTGTCGCTGACGCCTAACGGGACGATAGACATGATAGGGGCTGACTGGATGAAAATGCAGATAGACTTCGGCTTCATGACGCACCCTGACTATCCGGGGCTGTTTAAATACTCGACAAGGGGGTTGAAGGCATAATGGATAACACGATGCAGACGATGTTTCCCGAAGTGGAATATGTGTTATCAACGGGCGAAACAGTTGTCATATCGCCCGTAAAATTCGGCAAGTTGAACAAGTTTAACGCGGTTATCCCGCGGTTGTTATCGAAGCTAAACTTGTCCGGGGCGGCAGATGTAAAGCTGAATCTGCCGGATGTCATAGGCGCGGCCTATGAGGAAGTAAAAACCGTGATGTCGATAATCCTCGATCTTGATATCGTCTGGATTGATAACCTGTCGATAGAGGACGCGGCCGGAATACTGGATATTATTATCCAGCAGAACATAACAGGCCGCTTTAAAAAAAACATGACCACGCTGATGAAGACGATAATAGCACATATGCAGGAGTTATCCAGTACCTTATCGCCTCAGGCCACAGATATGCGGATATAAAGGGATATACGCTTGACCAGATTGAGATGTTTATCGGGGAGGCCGTGAGGGTGGACGAGATAAAGTCAGGGCTAATGGCGATGGCCTTCTTAGGAGGGTCGAAGTCAAACGATGGTGACACGGAGGAGTTTTTAAGGGACATGAATCAGATGAGAGACGATGGCTAGCGAAAATATCATATCGCTGATAATACAGGCGAAGGACGCGGCGTCCGCCGTGCTGACAAACATCAAGAATAAGTTGACTGAATCCAGCGTGGCAGCAGACGGGCTAAAGCAGTCAGCCACTGGTGCATCTGATGGATTGGCCAAATCCGGTGCGGCTGCGGAAGGGGTTAAACAGTCATCCGGCGGTATGTTGTCAGCCCTTGGCGGCCTAACAATTTCTCTTCGTTCACTTCTGGCCTCGATAGGCGCGACCGCCGCGGCGTATGAGGGCTTTCGTGCATTGCTATCAGCGCCACTAAAGGGCTTTGAGTTTAACAAGGACATGGAAACGGGCAGGCTTGGCATTGCAAGCATAATCACGGCCACGACAGAGCTGATCTCAAAGGACGGTACGCGTCTAAGCGGCGCGGAGAAGCTAAACGAAGCCCAAAAGGTGGCAGTTGATTTAATGAAGCAGCTTCAGATTGCAGGTCTTGAGACAACGGCAACGACACAGGAGCTTGTATCGGCATTTCAGACATACGTCGCCCCGGCAACCGCCGCTGGTTTAACCATGAAGCAGACAAAAGAGTACACGTTGATGATGGTACAGGCGCTCGGCGCCATGGGCATACCAATGAATCAGCTCGCACAAGAAGGCCGCAGTATCCTTGAGGGGTCAATCACGCAGATAAATTCGCGGCTTGCCACGGCGCTTGGGATTACCAACGAGATGGTAGCACAGTGGAAGGCAAGCGGTACGTTATGGAAGGAGCTGACAAAACACCTCGAGGCGTTTAAGCTCTCCGGCCAGGCGATAGCCAATACGTGGACAGGTATGTACTCAAACATGAAAGACGCCATGTCTTACCTCACAGGTAAAATGACCGAGGGGTTGTTTGAGAATATCAAATCCAGTTGGCTGTCGTTGCTAAACACGTTGGTAAGCACAAAGGGCAACATCGGCGTAGGCAAAGATATTGAAAATGTCTTTGCCGGTGCTAAGGCGCTTGCGAGCGATTTCGGCACGTTATTAGTGTCTGGCGTACAGGGGTTTATCAATCTACTCAAGTCAGCCAACACGTTTATCGGAGAAAATAAAATCGAGCTTATGGCAGTCTGGGACGCGGTAAAATCAATCGGGCTGGCGTTTGAGCTGGTTATTGTTGAGATTGCTAAGTTAATCACAGGCGCTACAGATGCCAAATCAAACCTAACGGCAATAGCGGTCGTATTAGATATGGTTGCCCTCTCTGTGGCCGCCGTGGCCGATGGTGTGAAATATATCAAAATAGGATTTCTGGCGCTTGGAACAGTGCTGACAACTGCCGTGCTGTATCCGCTATCTCTTGCATTGGACGCTGCCGGTTCTATTGTAAACTATTTTTCAAAGGGTAGCGGCGATGGCCTTAAACTAAGCGCGGTGGCCCTGCGTGGTGTGGTAAATGATGTTGCCACAAGCACCGCAACGGCGGCAAACGAAATGTCCGGCAACATGTCCCCCGCAATGAAACGTGTTTATGCCTCAATGGTGGGAATATCGGCAGAGGCCGCTAAAAACAATGAGCAATTAGAAAAATCAAAATCTACGGTTGCGGGAATGGCAAAATCCTATGACCTAATCAAAGAGGAACTTGATAACCAAAACAAAAAACTATCTGAGGCCAACGCCCTGCTCGATGAGACAAACAAGAAACGCACATTTGAGACCGAGGTAAAATTCTCTGGCACGGATGGTGGGGTAAATAGAGACAACGCGACATATGCCGCACTGCTGAAAATCAGACAGGATTACTATGATCAATTAACCAAAATGGCAATTGCATATAATACGCAACAGGCTCCAATATTGGACACACAATTGGCACAATTAAACAAATTCGCCGAGGCCTCACTGGCAAAAATAAACGAATTAAAGGCTGCGCGTGCCTCCGCCACCACCGACCAGAGGGTTATACCTAATTATGATGCGGCGATTAAGGCCGAGGGGACTTATTACGCCAGTGTTGCCACTCAGCAGGCCAAACTCCTCACGCTGAAAGTTAAGACCGCACAAGAGGCACAAACCGCTGTTGGCAAGGCTCTTGAGCAGTCCCTCCAGAATGAGCAAAAATACGCCGCCGAGGTGAAAAAGCTCGATCAGAGTATATCTATGGCCAAGACATCATTGAACTCTGAAATATTGGCATTAGACAGGACAAGGATGTCCGACGAACAGAAAGCCAGAAGCGAATATTTTGAAGCGGAGTCTTTGAAACGTAACGCCTGGTTAGAAATGTATCGGGGCAATTATGAGGCCGCCCAGCAGATGGCGAATCAGAGTAAATCCCTATTTGCAGAAGCATATAAAAGTGGATATATTAACTTAAATTATGCAAGGCAGGGATTTATAGATGCAGGCAATATATATATCCAAACATTAGACAAACAAAAAGAGGAAGGACAAGAGAGATGGAAGGCGGAGCAGGAAAACGTTAAAAAAACGCAGGAGGTTTTCAAGCAGCTCAACGACACGGTTACGACATTTGGCGAACAATTAAAAGCCCTGACAAAGGACACAACGGCCAAGATAATATTCGACCCCGTGAATCTAACAGAGATAGAAAAGCGCATAAAGGAAATGGACGGTACGGTAATCAATTTGACGATAAAGCAAAAAACCGTTGAGGAGAAAAACAAAGGCGGCTTAGTCACGGCCTTCGCGTCGGGCGGGCAAGTGCCGGGCGGTTATGGAACACAGGATACGGTGGACGCGAAACTAACGCCCGGTGAATTTGTCATACCGGCGGGCATAGTCAGAAAGTTTACGCCGTCTTTCTTTTATGACTTGATCAATATGAGGTTCGATGCCTCAAGCCTAAGCAGCATGTTCAAAAGCATATCGAGGCCGAATATCGCTATCCCTCAAATCCCGCACTACAACACGGGCGGCCTCGTGGGTGGCAGCGGTGGGATGATGACGTTAGACCTCAAACTTGGGGACACTATCATAAGGACATATACCGAGTCTAAAAATGTTGACCCGCTGAAGGCTCTGAATAAGCAGCTTGATCGCAAGCGAAAGACGGGGTGTCAGGGATGATTAAACTCGGCGATTTGGAATTTCAGCGAAAGCTGCTCTGGCCGAACCGTCATGAGTGGACTGGTATATCGGCGGCAGTGGAGCGCACCCTCTCCGGCGGGGTTGTCGTCTATAGCGGTGAAATCAGCGGCCGCCCTATCGACATCGAGGGCAGCGAGACAACGGGCTGGATAACATACGCCGAATTGAAAACGCTGCGCACGATGGCTATGGTACTGGACGCCGTTTATGTTCTCACGTATGAAGATGAGACGTTCGATGTGAGATTTCGGCAAGAAGATGCGCCGGTTCTGGATTTTAAACCGCTCTTGGAGAGAAGCTCTTACAGCGATAACGATTACTTTTACGGCAAGATTAAACTAATGGAGGTATAGAGATGGAAGAAGGATTAAACGTCATCGAGTATTACGACCCGATAAGGAAGTCCAACATAAGTATCATAACGAAAGAGGTGGACGG
>JADFXF010000081.1 GCA_015233685.1 Nitrospirota bacterium
AGCAACTTTTTTAATGTAAGCGCGAATAAGCTTGGCCTGAAATCAAGCAGCACCGGGGGCGTGGGTACGGCCTCAACCCCTCAGCTTAATACGACCAACAATGACCAATTTACGGGCAAGGGAGAGACGAAGCACCAGGGTACAATAACCGCCACTATCAGCGCCAAGGTAGTGGAAGTCCTTCCAAACGGCAACATGGTCATAGATTCAAGGAAGGAGATAACGGTTAATTACGAGACACAGTATATTGTGCTTCAGGGGATTGTAAGGCCGGACGATGTTGACCAGACCAATTCCATATCAAGCCAAAAGGTAGCCGACGTGAAGCTGTATCTGGTGGGCGACGGTTTTTTACAGGAGCTTCAATCCCCTGGCTGGCTCGGTCGGCTATGGGGTTCACTTAAACCGTTTTAACAATGAAACTTGAGGTGATACTTTAATATGAAGACGAGAAAGGCCATAGGTATAATTGTGATAGCGGCCATGTTTATGGCGTCAACCGTAACGGGCGCGTATTGCGAGCGGTTGAAGGACATTGCGTCAATTAAGGGTGTGAGGGAAAACCAGTTAGTGGGTTATGGATTGGTTGTCGGGCTGGCTGGTACTGGTGACAGCAAAGGCTCTATGGTACAGAGTGTCATCAATATGCTCACAAGAATGGGAGTTTCAGTGAGTACGAAAGATATAATATCGAAAAACGTGGCTGCCGTTATGGTGACGGCTGATCTACCGCCTTTCCCAAAGATAGGGAAAAAGATTGACGCCAATGTGTCGGCTATGGGCAATGCCAAAAGCCTGATGGGCGGAATGCTGCTCCTTACCCCACTTCAGGGTGCAGACGGAAAGACCTACGCGACCGCTCAGGGTGCGGTCTCCATAGGTGGCATATATGTTTCTAAGAATGGCTCTACGGCGCAGCAAAACTTTGCCACCGTGGGTAGGGTGCCAAACGGCAGTGTCATTGAAAAAGAGTTTGGTTACGACATCGCAAATTCAGAGGACATAACGCTGGTGCTGCGTGATTCGGACTTCACTACGGCAACCAATATCAGAGACATGATAAACAAGCACCTGATGGGCAGTTATGCGACCAATCCTGACCCGTCGTCCGTTAAGGTCATGGTGCCGCCTGTCTATCAGGGGAACGTCGTGGAGTTGATAAATAAACTTGAGTCCCTTGAAGTCAAGGTAGATATTCCGGCAAAGATAATCGTAAATGAGCGTACGGGGACGGTAGTCATAGGGGAAAGCGTTAAACTTTCTCCGGTGGCGATAGCACACGGTGATTTGACTATTGAGATAACCCAGACGCCGCAGACGTCAGGCCCTCAGGGCTACACAGGTCCTCAGACCGACATAGACGTGAAGACCGATAAGGTTGCACTTTCAAAGGTCTCAGGGGCTACGCTTGGCGAGATCATCACGTCGTTAAACAAGCTTGGTGTGGCACCGCGTGATTTAATCGCCATACTTCAGTCCCTTAAGTCCGCGGGGGCGCTCACCGCGCAGTTGGAAATCCAATGAGCTGTTTCATTTCCAGTGGGAAAATATTTCATGGCTGCGGGAATTATTTTCCATGTTTAGGTTTATTAGTCTGGCCTGAATATATTATACTAAGGGCGGATACGGCTTTGGCATGGTAATTGCAATTACATTGTTGAAGGGGTCATCGGCCCCTCAGACTCAAAGAAGGTATAAAGGTGGGGCATGGATTCAGTACAAGGCTCATTAGATTCATTCAAAGGCATGGAGTCCCTGAAGGGCAAAAAGGACAGTGGTACGATTGAGGCCGTTTCAAAAGAGGCGGAGTCCGTGTTTCTGCTTGAGTTGATAAAGACGATGAGAAAGGGTTTAGGCACAACATTTGGCAAGGGGCTTGGAGGCGATGTCTATATGAGTATGTTCGATACAGAGTTATCCAGGACAATGTCAGAGCGGGGAATAGGAATCAGAAAGATATTTGTTAAGGAATTAACGAGATTAACTGAAAAATCTAATGTTGATGACCACTCAGGCTTAAAGAAGTCAGCAAATAGTACCGATACGACTAGATAAGCCATGCGTGGGTTAATTAACTATACGCTGGACAACAAATGATGTTCAGGAGGTAGCATATGAAGATTAACAACAGTGTTCCGCCGGAGGCAAAGCAGATATACGGTGTTGCAAAGAAGGTTGACAACACCGCCGACACTGGTGCGGCTGCCCAGTCAAATGGCACCGACAGCGTAAGCCTCTCTCCTCATGCCCGCTCAATTGATGAGATGACAAGGGCGATTGCCCAACTGCCTGATGTGAGGGAGGAAAAGGTTAACAATATAAAGACTTCGATTAGCAACGGTACGTATACTATAAATCCCAGCGATATAGCTGGAAAAATGCTGAATGAGATAGCTTGAAAACTGCAAACGAAATAAAAAAGGTGCTCACCCTTCAAATTGAGGGATATAAGGCGCTCTTTGAACTCCTGAAGAGAGAGCGTGAGAATCTCGTTGATTTCAATGAACAGGGTGTTGAGAGCCTTTCAAAAGAGAAGTATACGCAGACGCTCAAACTAAGGCTGCTTGAGGAGGAAAGGTTAAGGCTTATGAAGAAACTTGTGACAGAGATAAACAGCGTCCCGCCTAAAAACGGAGGCAATGTGTCCGCGGACATGAACATAAACACCCTGGCTGAGATAACAGGCGACGCGGACTTTAACGGGATACGCTCAATGTTGAAATCTCTGCTGCAAAGCATAGACGAGCTGAATGAGTTTAATAAGGTGTTGATAGACCGCTCTCTGAAATATGTGAGGAATAATATAAATTTTCTTAATCTGCATGGAGTAAATCCCACAGTTGGCAAAACCGGGGTTTTTCTTGCGAGGGAGGCATAAATGGGGCTTTCAGCATTAATGAGTGTGGCTAATTCAGCCTTAACTTCAATGGGGCAGGCTTTAGATGTTACGGGTAATAATATAGCCAATGTTAATACCCCCGGGTATTGCCAGCAAAATGCAATTCTGCAGGTAAACAATCCCAGTGTGGCCACCGGCGGTGCCTCCGGCACAGGTGTTAACATGGCAGTGGTTCAGAGACAATTCGATAGCTTTACTCAGACGCAGATGCTGCTTGAACAGCAAAACAACGCCAGGCAGACTACCCTTCAAAGCACATATTCACAGGTAGAGGACGCAATGAACGACCAGACAGGCACAGGGCTTTCGGCCGCTATAACCAGCTTCTTTAACGCATGGCAGGACCTGTCAACAAATCCGCAAACCCCTGAGCAGAGAACCACTGTCATCGCGGACGGCCAAAATATTCTCACTCAGGCTCAACAGATTGAGAGCCAGTTTACAAATATCAGTGATTCCATAAACAAGGCCGTTCCCGATGTCGTAAAACAGGTAAATACGCTTGCCTCGCAGATTTCCAGTTATAACGTAAGCATAGCGCAGGCGCAGACCGGAACTACGCAGCAGCCAAACGACCTGCTTGACCAGAGGCAGAATGCGTTGACTCAACTGGCGGGACTGGTAAATTTCAACACCGTAGAAGACAAATCCGGCGCTATTACTGTCATAGTCGGCGACAGAAATCTTGTTGGGCTTGGCAACATTGTCAACCCCATATCCATGCGGCAGCAGGCTGACGGTAAAATACAGCTAAACATAGATGGAATAGATGTAACCTCAAAGGTGACAGGCGGGAAGCTCGGTGCGGATGTTGAAATGAAAAACAGCGCACAGAGCGGGCTGCCTGCCGCGATTGCCGGTCTTCGTAGCACCGTGGCGGCAATCACTAACATGGTCAACTCTGTCCAGACCAACGGCTACGACCTCAAAGGCAAAGTCGGCAGCAATTTCTTTAATCCCCTCTCCATATCCACTCTGAACGAAAACAGCTCTACGGCATCCGTATCGTCGGCAATTATAGTGGATAGCTCCGCCCTTACTTACAAGGAATACGAGGTGCGTTTTTCTGGCAATAGCAACTATCAGCTTTACGACATAAAAAATAATACCTCGGCAAATGGCACCCTATCGGGCAACTCGCTTACCGTGGATGGGATGCAGATAACTTTTGCGGGGACTCCCAAGTCAGGCGATGTGTTTAAAGTCTCGCCTATTGCGAGTGCCATTAACAACGGGAAGGTCTTGCTGACAGACCCGACACAGGTGGCGGCGGCGAGTTCTCCGGGCGTCATTCCCGGCGGCAACGGCAACGCCCTTGCCATGGTCGCCCTCGGTACCCAGGTAAACTCGGTGCTGTCACAAAGTACTATAAGCCAGTATTATGCCTCAGTCGTCACCACAATTGGCAACTACGCGGCCTCGGCAAATGATAACCTGACATTTTCGACAAATGTGTTAAGTCAGCTTAAGCAGCAGAATGCCGCGATTTCAGGGGTGTCCTTAGATGAGCAGGCGATGAACCTGATTCAATATCAGAAGTCATACGAGGCCGCTGCACAGATTATAAACGTTACCAGCACCTTGCTGGATACCGTAATTGGATTGGTGAGATAATATGAGAATATCAAGCTTCATGTACATAGACATGATGAGGAAGAGTTTTCAGGACGATATTTCTCAGCTCTACGGTTCACAGCAACAGCTGTCGTCGGGGTTGAAGATAAACAGGCCGTCTGATGACATCTCCGGCATGGGCCAGATATTGGGTTATAAGGTAGATATAGCAAATACCGACCAGTATCAGAGAAACATTAACAACGCCCAGTCAATTCTGCAAACATCGGATACGGCTATGTCCAGTGTAGTGACTAACCTTCAGCGTGTGCAGGAACTTATGGTCAGTGGTGCCAGCGGCCAGACCGATGCCGCCGGTAGGCAGGACACCGCCTCAGAGATTGCCACAATAAGAGACAGCCTCTATGCCCTGTCGTTGACCCGCTCCGGAGGCTCATATTTGTTTTCCGGCAGCCTGACAAACGCGGCCAGTTTTGCCACATCACCCGTACCACTGGCATCCACAGGCGGTCTCTATTCCTACAAGGGAGACGACAGCCAAATAAGCGTCAATGTAAACAGTACCGCCAAGGTTATTGAAAACATCACCGGGTCGGACGCCTTCGCGTTTTCTATCAAAACTACGGTTTCAATAAAGTTAACCACGGGCAACTATGCCCATTTCACACCATCTACCGGCAGTGTACCGAGCCTGATAACGTTAAATCTGAGCACATCCAGTGTTCCAACCGCACATGGTTTTGAACAGGCCTCTTTTTCAAATTACATGGACATGACAAATATTATCGTAAACGCGTTTAATAACAATGACGTTGACATGATAAACGCGATGATGGACCCCCTGCAGAAGTCCCTTGACAAGGTCGTCTCCGTAAGGGCAACTATTGGGGCGAGGATGAACTTTTTACAGCAAACACAGACTAATAACGATAACAACTCAGTAAACCAGACGAAGGATTTGTCAAACGTGCAGGACTCCGACATTACAAAGACAACGTCTGACATATCCAAGTCGGAGATGGCCTTACAGGCACTGAGGCAGTCGTCGGGCCAGGTAATGTCTCAGACCCTGTTTGATTTCGTAACCATAAAATAACAGGAGATTTTTTTAGCAGATATGATATGATACAGCAGTATGAGGTGCTTGATAAGAGCGAGGATGCTCTAAGCATAAATAAAGACAGATGGCAGGATAGGGGGCAAGATGCTCGTATTGACACGGAAGTCAGAAGAGGCAATAAAGTTAGGCGACTCAATTACTATTACGGTTGTAGAGATTAAGGGCAACAAGGTAAGACTCGGTATAGAGGCCCCGCACGGTGTCAGGATATACAGAAATGAGCTCTATGAGAAGATAAAAATGGAGAACATCTTGTCAATGGGGCTGACAAGCGGCGAGTTCGAGAAGATAAAAGATGTGCTCAAACGATAATAAAATCATATTTGAAACATCAAGGTTTGGGCCTGTTGAGGTGGGTGCCGATAAGGTGATCTCATTCCCTGACGGCATCGTAGGATTCCCGAAAATTAAAAGGTACGTGCTGATTGACCACAAGGATACGGTGCTTAAGTGGCTTCACGCGGTAGATGACCCTGATGTGGCCTTTATCGTCGTAGAGCCGACCATATTGCTTCCAAATTTCAGCATGACGCTTGACCCTATGACAAAGAGTTTCCTGAAGTTAGATAATAATGAAGACCTTGTGACCTTTGTAATAATAAGGGTTGAAAACGAACGGGTCATCGCCAATTTTAAGGGTCCGCTTCTCTTTAATGCCTCGCTCAAAATAGGTGTTCAGGTCGTGCTGGACAAGATATAAGCCAGGGCGTTGCGCTGACCATTGATTTGAAGCGGGGGGGATCGGGTGAACATCAATGTTGATAACATAGTCGTAGGCAAGGGCGATAATGTAGTAGTGTTGGCAAGGCCGGACGGCAAGCCGGTTGCCTTGGTCTCAGGTGATGTGGTTACCGCCGATGTCCTTGATATAATCAGCTCAGGCCTTGTGATGCTTCGCATAACCCCTCCGGCAGGTAAGGGCGAAGGAGCAGGCGTGCTGATGGCCAGGACCAATGTTCCGCTTGCCGAAGGCGACAGGATTGCCCTCAAAGTGTTGGGCGGCGATAAGGACATCAGTCTCAAATTTATAGGCATTGAATCGTCCCAGTCTTCTACCTCCACATCTACGCCGCCCTCCTCAAACGCCGCCGCCTCAACCCCAGTCCCTGTCCCCGCCGTCACTATTGAGCAGAGAATACAGGGCTTGCTTACCGAACTTGCGGGCGCACGCCTTACGTCCACCGATTTTCAGGCATTACAAAAGGTTTTAACTAACATACCGGCCAGCGTTAAGGACAACTATCCGGAGTTCAAAATGCTGGCGTCGTTAGCTGCCAACATGGAACAGCTCAGTGAACAGTCCCTCAGGGCGTCTGTCGAGGGTTCAGGCGTATTGTTTGAAACCAATATGAAACAAGCCGCCGTTGCAGAGCTTAATTATGCCCCTGATGTTGTAATGGCGAAAAATGCCCTCAATGCCGTTGTCCAACAGGCCATCGAGGCATTTCAATATCCACAAACAGAGGCGCATACACGAGCCTTTCTGAGCGATTTAATATCAGTTACATCTCAGGGAATTCAGGGTATGGACTCCAATAACGCCCGTGATACGCTGAATCAACTCAAACAGGCAATAGCCGACTGTATTTCAGTAGTGGAGACGGAAAAATCTCAACACTCAAGCTGCAATTGCAGTGACGTGTTAGCTGCCGTAAAGCAACAACTCGACAGCGCGGGGACACCAAGCAGCATGACGACAGCGCCACAACCAGGCGTCCCCAAAGACGGCGCGGCGGCAGCGGCGGCACAAGTACCACAGCGCATAATTATTGACGGCGGCGAAGTGCTGATACCGCTGAAACAGCAGCAGCCGGGTGACGCGATAACGCCACAACCAGGCGTCCCCAAAGACGGCGCGGCGGCAGCGGCGGCACAAATACCGCAGCGCATAATTATTGACGGTAGT
>JADFXF010000082.1 GCA_015233685.1 Nitrospirota bacterium
GGAAAAGTCGAGGATATCGTTGATAATGTCAAGCAGGTTCTCGCCTGCCGTTTGAAATGCCGCGACGTACTGGCGCTGCTCACTGCTGAGAGCGGTCTCGGTGAGAAGTTCCGCCATGCCGATAATGTCATTCATTGGCGTGCGTATCTCGTGGCTCATGCTTGCGAGGAAATCACTCTTGGCTCTGTTGGCGTCTTCGGCGGCGGTCTTTGCGCTTCGCAGCTCGGCCTCTGCCCATTCCTGTTTTTGTGCATAGGTGACTATCTCGGTTACGTCCTCTACGGTGATAAAAATGTAATTTATAGCGTCGCTTTCGTCTCTTAATGGCCCCATGGTGCAGCTCTGCTGCATGTATTGAAAGTTTGATGTATGCTGCCCGGTGAGTTTAAAGGGGAACAGGTAGTTGTGCAGCTTTTGGGATAAGAAGATGAAGTTCCCGAACTTGAATACGGACTTACAGCTCTTGAGGAAGGATGGTTTGTCCAGATTTGGAAAGAAATCAAGCAACTGCGCCCCGACAATATCGCTGCTCTTTATACCGCTCTGCATGGCCAGCCAGCGGTTCCAGTAAAGGACAACGAGTTTCTTGTCAATAATCGCCACACCCGTGTTCAGCATATCCAAAAGCTGATGAGTGATTAGTTGGACAACTTCCATAATGTGTCTCGTGCCTCCGTTTCGATATGTTAGCATAGCTGGGCGGTTGCCAGCAATCTGAGGTAAGCCTGAATCCACCATCAAAATGAGTTTTTTGTGTCGAAACTTATTCTAACATCCCGTGTTCGCGGGTAACAACGAGGTTCCTTATTCTTCTGATGGTGAATCAAGGTGTTATCTTGATGACCGTCATCCTGTGTGCCTCATTTATATTGCCTGCCGTTATTACCGCGTACTGACATTGCGGCCTCTCTGAATGGTTTCTCTGCTAAGGCACTTAAAATAGTATCGCGTCGAACAGGTTGGATTTCCCTACGCCGTTGCCGCCGACTATGCACGTAAACGGGCTGAAACTTACATCCACATCTACGAGATTCTTAAATCCTGAGACTTTTAATCTTGTCAGCACTTTGGTTTTCCCCTCTTAATTGAAACTATTACTTTAACAACACATAGACCGCACCCAGGCCGCCGTCACATCCCCTTGCCGTTGCAAACGCCCTCACATGTTTTCTCATACGCCCGGTGAGCCATTTGATAAGCGCGTCTTTGAGCACCGGCCCTGACGGCGAACGCAGCCCCCTGCCGTGGATTATCTTTATGCACCTCAACCGCCGCCTCACACACTCCACGATGAATTCACCCGTGACTATCTCCGCCTCCTCCAGCGTAAACCCGTGCAAATCCAAGAAGTCCTGCACCGAAAACTCCCCCCTGTGGAGGCGATTTAAGAGGTCCTTTCTTGCGGCGGGATTATGCGGTTCACCGCGCCCCGTTGCTGCCCACTCCACATACTCCTGTGTGTTTCGTATTTCAACCTTGCTCTTGCCAGTCACGATTTCTGTCAGGACAGCCGCGGCATCAATATCGTTTGACAGCACTGGGGACGGTGTGGCAACAGCCGATGGCGAATACGGGATTTCCCTGAACTCCTTTATCTCTTTGACACGCTCCATTGCCGTCAAAAAATAGTCAATGTCGGTTGGCACGGCGGGGGGAATATCTTTTTTTTCCTCTTCGATTGAGACATTTATCAGCGATTCAAACGGACGATACGTAAGTCTTCCTGACATATCAAGTACCTCCCGATTATATAGCCTGATTATAACAGTTTATCTATAAACCCGTCTATAACCCGAAAACCGCCGCGCCAAAAACCGGCGTCTGATATGTCTATGCCAGCCTCATTCAATATATCCCGCGGGGAGGCCGAACCGCCGTATGATAAGATTTTCAGTAATTTATCAACAAATCCGCCGCCTTCTTCTTTGTACATGTTATACAGAGAGAGCGACAACAGCTCGCCAAAACTGTACGCATAACAGTAAAATGGCGTGTGAAATAAATGTGGAATCGCCATCCATTCGTATTGAAAATCATCAGTAAGCTCCACCGAATCGCCGAACTGTTTTCTCATAAGCTCCAAATAGAGCGTGTTCAGCTCTACGGGGTTTTTACCCTCTGCTATCATCACATGTGCCTCACGCTCAAACAGGACAAAATACGCCTGGCGCAGCACTGTGGCATAGATATCGTCAAGCGCAGAGCAGATAAGGGCGGTCTTTGCCTCGGGGTTGGCTTCCTCCGCAAGCATACGCTCCATAAGCAGCATCTCCGAAAACACCGACGCCGTCTCGGCAAGGGGCAGCGGGGCATGAAACGTCAACACCGAATGCCCGGCAGCCACAAGGGCATGAACCGCGTGCCCAAGTTCATGTGCCAGAGTTGCCACCTGCCTCGGTTTCCCCGTGTAGTTCATCAACACCCACGGCGTCATATTCGGCAGCACCCCATAACAAAACGCCCCCGTCCTCTTATTCAGCCTGTCCTCGGCGTCTATGCGCCCCTCGTCAAAAACCCTCTTCGCCAACGCCCCCACTACCGGAGAGAATTTATTAAAACTGTCCAACACCGTTGCAACCGCCGTAGAGTATGGGATGAGCCGCCCGTCGTCGCGTCTTACTGAGGCATATATATCGTACCGCCTGAGCTTTGGCAGACCAAGCAGTCGGCTCTTTATTTTAAAGAACCTCTGAAATACATGGGATTCCTCCACGCATACGCTTAACAGCGTGTCCACTACCGCGTTTGGTATATCGTTAGCAAGATTGCGTACGCTGATGGCCGATTCGTGATTTCTAATCCTGATGTGCTCAGACGCCCAGTCGCGTACCCTGTATGCGTATATCTGCGACAGGACTACCTCGTCATTGCAATAGACCCTGAAGAGTTCCTTGTAGGCGGCCTCACGCAGCGCAGGTTTTGAATGATGGGCATATGACATGAGGGCGTCTCGCGTAAGGGGCCTTATTTTCTTGCCTTCTACCTCCAGCTCGAATACGTATTTGCTTGTGAGCATATCGTAGATTGTAATGACGGCGTTTATGCCGTTTATGTCTTTTATATTAATTATCTTCTCCTGCGGCTCTGTCAGGATGTGTGGTTTGAAGGCACGTTCCCGCTCCAGATAATAACGTAAATCACCGGCACCGTTCATCAGGCGTCCCGCGTCCTCGTCCCCTATGGACTTCCACCACAACCCCCAGAAGAGCGTCTCATTATACATATCTGTCAACAGTTGCTCCACACGCCCCATAAATGTAAGCGCGGCTTGATTTTGCGTATCCTCAGAAAACCACAACTGGCAATATGCCGTAAGGCGGTTCGATTCAACGGCAAATCTCTCAATCAAACGAAGAAACGCGGTGAAATCACTGATTGACACGTCCGAGGTCAGGACTCCTCTGTATGAGGCAATCTCTGAAACCAGTGATGTTAAATCCCCGATAATCCTCTCTGTTTCTGGCTCTGTTTCTGGCGCGCCGGAAGATGGCAGCAGGTCTGTTAGTGTCCACTTGCGTTGTTCATATTTATTCATATCTGGCACCCTCGCCATTTCTATTGATAGCCATTTTAATTAAGAGATTTCCAGGAAATCGCCGTCCACACGCACTTCATATCTTTTGAGGTCCTTTGCCCATCCAAAAAACCCTGATAATCTCGCAAGGTCTTTTGACATACTTTTAACCCATGACAACATCACGCCTGTTTTCACGTCAAACGACGAGCCGTGACATGGGCACGTCACAATGCCGCCATTAAGCGCGCCCTTCTGAAGGTGGCACCTCATGTGCGGGCATACGCCGCCCACGGCATAAAATCTGCCGTCCACATTTGCTATTAATACCGGCTTGCCATCTTCTGTGACTTCTACCATCGAACCCTCTTCAATGCCGCTTTTGTTAATTCTCATATTGGCCTCCCGTTATCATAGCCTTAAATCTCCTGAATAAATAATTGGAATCGTTTGGCCCCGGGGCGGCCTCCGGATGATACTGAACCGAAAATATGGGCAGCTCCACGTGCCTAACTCCCTCGGGCGTGCCGTCGTACAAATTCGTGTGCGTCAGGACGGCCTGTCCTTTTAAGGATTCAATATCCACACAGTAGTTGTGATTCTGCGAGGTTATCTCCACCTTCCCCGTTGCTAAATCTTTAACCGGATGGTTGCCGCCGTGATGTCCGAATTTTAACTTGTACGTCCGCCCGTTAAGAGCTAATCCGAGGATTTGGTGTCCAAGACAAATGCCGAAGATAGGTTTTTTGCCGATTAGTTCCCGTACGTTTTGAATCCCATATGAGACCGCCTCAGGGTCGCCCGGCCCGTTGCTTAATAATATCCCGTCTGGGTTCATTTCAAGCACCTCTGCGCTGCTGGTGCTTGCCGGTACTACGATTATGTCTATAAAACCTTCCGAGGCAAGATTTCTCAGTATGTTAAACTTAATCCCAAAATCATAGACCACCACCTTCAACTGTCCCTGATGAATGGGCATCACGTTTGAGCCGCTGTCCTCATAACCCCAGGCCTTCTCACTGGCAGGCCACTTATATGGCCGCTCTGTCGTAACTTCCTTCACTAAATCAAGCCCGCCGATTCCCTGATGTTCCCTGATTCTCTCAAACAGCGCCGCCGGTGTATAGCGGCCATCCGTAGAGATTATCCCCATCATAGAGCCGACGTCCCTCAGGCACGACGTAAGGGCGCGCGTGTCTATGCCCTGAATTCCAACAACGCCGTGCTTATTAAGATAGCTACCAAGCGCCCCATCAGCCCGCCAATTGCTTGGGTAATCCAGATACTCTTTTACAATAAAACCCTCGGCCTTTGGTCCGCTTTTTGATTCGATATCCTCCGCGTTGACCCCATAATTTCCAATCTGCGTGTATGTCATCGCCACTATCTGCCCCTTGTACGAGGAATCAGTCAATATCTCCTGATAACCCGCCATAGCCGTGTTAAAAACCACCTCGCCTACGGCCTCTCCCTCAGCGCCAAAAGACTCCCCCTCAAACACCAAACCATTGGACAACACCAGTACAGCCTTTTTCTTCATACCCCAACCGCCGTTAAATCGTTATTATTAAAGTGATACTTCACTATTCCTTTACAGATTGTTATGATGGGCAACCCTGTGAGTCGCCAACCATTGAATGGTGTGTTTTTCCCTTTAGATACAAACTGTTCAGGGTCAACTATAAAGTCTTTGTTTAAATCTACTATGACAATATCGGCGTCGGCGCCTGCTTTCAATGTGCCCTTGTCAAGTCCTAATATATGCGACGGCCTGATAGTCATCATTTCTATTAATTGATTCAACGTCAACAGCCCCTCTTTAACCAGCACGTAGCTCAGCGAAAAGGCCGTCTCAAGCCCCGATATCCCAAAGGTCGCCCTGTCAAATTCGCAGAGCTTATCGTCTCTGTGATGAGGGGCGTGGTCTGTGGCTATTACGTCTATGGTGCCGTCTTTAATGCCTTCTCTGACGGCCTCAACGTCTTTTTTGGTTCTCAGCGGCGGATTTACCTTCGCGGCGGTGTTATAGCCGTTGGCCTCTGCCTCAGTTAAGTGAAAATAATGCGGGCATGTCTCTGCCGTGACCGCAATCCCGTCTCTTTTTGCCTCTCTAATCGCCCTGACCCCACCCGCCGTTGAGCAATGGGCAATGTGCAGCCGTCCACCTGTCAGCCTCGCAAGCTCAATGTCCCTTTGTATCGCTATCACCTCAGACGCCGCCGGAATCCCACCGAGGCCGAGCGTCGTGGATAAATACCCCTCGTTCATCACGCCGCCGTTGGACAGTGATAAGTCCTCCGCGTGAGATATAACAGGCGATGAGAACACCTTTGAATATTCAAGGGCGCGGCGCATCAACATCGAATCGGTTACCGGCCTTCCATCGTCAGAAAATGCAACGCAGCCGGCGTCTTTCATCATACCCATCTCGGCAAGCTCTTTGCCTTCCTGCCTCTTCGTTATCGCCCCTATGGGAAACACGTTGCAATAACCCTCGGATATCGCCTTTTTCACTATGAACTCAGTCACTGTCTCGTTGTCGTTTACCGGCTTTGTATTGGGCATACAGCATACACTGGTAAAGCCACCTTTGACGGCGGCGCGAGTGCCGCTTTTTATGGTCTCCTTGTACTCGAATCCCGGCTCCCTTAAGTGCGTGTGCATGTCAACAAGCCCGGGGAAGACGTAAAGACCGGAGGCGTCAATTACCTTCGTCGTTTCCGGGGTGATTTCCGGCGCGGTCGCACCGGCGGTACCTTCTATTTTTATTATCACGCCATCCTCAACACAGATGTCGCCAATAAAATCCATCCCCTGCGAAGGGTCAACGACATGTCCATTTTTAATAATTAAATCCATATGTTATTCCTCATACCTCAAGTGTCTGTTTACCTTATCAGTCAATTTCTCGGCCTCGCGCTGTCCAATAGATAAAGAACCGCCATCCTGACGGCAAGGCCGTTGGTTACCTGTGCGTTGATTACGGAGTGGCTGCTGTCGGCCACCTCGGAGGCTATCTCCACGCCGCGATTCATCGGGCCGGGGTGCATGACAATTACATCGGGGCTGGCCTTGTCAAGCCTCTTGCGTGTCAGCCCCCAGAATTTAAAATACTCGTCGGTTGAAGAGAAGAAACCTCCCGTCTGCCTCTCCCGCTGTATCCTCAGCGTCATGATTACATCAACTCCGGTTATCCCCTCCCCGATGTCATGGTAAATTTCCGCCACATCGTTTTCTATGCCGGGGGGGATTAATGTATGAGGCGCGATTAATCTTATAACCGCCCCAAGTTTGTTCAGGCAGTAGATATTGGATTTTGCCACCCTGCTGTGCGATATATCCCCCACGATTGCTATTTTCAGACCGGCGATAGCGCCCTTTTTTTCTTTGATGGTGAAGGCGTCAAGCAGGGCCTGCGTGGGATGTTCGTTGATGCCATCTCCGGCATTGATTACAGAGGCCTTTGAAATCTTTGAGATGAAATGCGGCACACCTGAAAACTGGTGTCTGATGATTATAAAATCTATTCCATAGGACTCAATAGTCTTAATCGTATCATAAAGGGTCTCTCCCTTGGCCACAGAACTTGTCGGCACAACGAAGTTGACGACATCGGTGCTGAGCCTTTTTTCGGCCAGCTCAAATGACGTCTTTGTCCTGGTAGAAGGCTCAAAAAACAGATTCACCGCCGTCTTGCCCCTTAGAGTAGGGACTTTCTTGATATCCCTTGACAGGACGTCCTTAAACGACGAGGCGGTGTCAAGTATCAGTTCAATGTCGGCGGCGGCGGCGCTTTTAATATCTAAAAGGTCTTTTTCCATGAATCCCTAAAACAAAAAATATCAGTCATTGCCGTCCTTTCTAACGACAAGCACCTTGTCCTGCTCCGCATCTTCTTTAAGTAATACTTT
>JADFXF010000083.1 GCA_015233685.1 Nitrospirota bacterium
GGGTAGCCAGCTCAGGGGACATATATGTCATTGAGGTAAACGCCAATCCCTGCATATCGCACGATTCGGGATTCATGGCGGCGGCCGCTCACGCCGACTATACAGAGACAGACATCATCAGAATGATAATCGAGGCATCCCTAAAATAATGAAAGGACAATCAATTACATTAAGGACATCGGCCATGCAATCTGACATTACGCCGGTAAGGCAAATCCTTGATTCAACGGGAGTATTCCACCATCGGGAAATTGCCGTGGCTATAGAGTTGCTTGATGATAATCTCACAAAGCGGCAACAAAGCGAATACAATTTTATATTCGCCGATGCCGGCGGTGCGGCCGTAGGCTATATATGTTACGGCCCGATAACGATGACTGAGGCGGGGTATGACATCTACTGGATTGCTGTTCAGAAAGACATGCAGGGTAGGGGGGTGGCCGGGCTGTTGATAGATGAGGCGCAAAGGCGCATAATCGAGACCGGCGGGAAATTTGTCTATATAGAAACATCTGCTAAAGCGCAGTACAAACCAGCGCGTGAGTTTTATCTGAAACACGGCTATGTATGCGTGGCCACCGTGCCGCACTACTATGCGGAGGGCGACGACAAGGCCGTGTTTATGAAAATCATACGCTGACATGCCTTGTCATTGGCTGCCCATGACGTGGGATATTGCAAAACTGGCCTGATTTATGGCACAATTAGTCAGCGAGGGCGATGAAGGTATGAAAAAAGAGATTAATGCGGCGGTATTAATATTATTGCTTTCAGCGGCGCTCCCTTTGTGGGCATATGCAGAGGGGGGTGGATTCACCCAGCAGGACAGGGAGCGGATGATACGGCTATAGTTCCATCTCGTTCAACTACGTCAAAAGGTGGATTCACCCAGCAGGACAGGGAGCGGATGATACGCCTCGAAAAGAGGTCAGTGCGCAACGAGGAGCGGTTGACGCGAGTCGAAGAGCGGTTATTGCATATTGATGAGAGGTTTACTCACGTTGAAGATAGGCTAACACGCGTCGAGGAAGGTTTAAAAAGTACCAACCAGCGCATGGATGATGGGTTTAAGAATACCAACCAGTTTTGGCGGTGTAAATCACCGTTTGAGCGACTTGTACGGGGTAATATATGTACTGATTAGCGGTATGCTTGCGTTGGTGGGTTTTATCTTATGGGACAGGCGCACAACGATTGCGCCGGTTGTCAGAAAGAACAGGGAAATCGAAGGGCGTTCAGATCAAATCGTAAGTACCCTTAAGGAAGTCTCAACTAAAGACTCCAACGTGGCCGAGGCCATGAAACACTCCGGGCTGCTGTGATAATCGCAACATACGGCAATGCCTGACCTCCCGGTTATTATTTTCATAATGCCAAATAAAGAAAGAGAACATCAGTAATTCAGTAATTTACGCATTGACGATAGATAGTTTAAGTATGGTAAAATGCTGGCAATGCGCTTTGATACATCATCAAAATATCAAGAAAACTGTGCGTAGGAAGATAGGAACTTGTATGGGTCAGGCGTGTGGAAGGCGAGGCACTGTCTATGAATCTCCCATCAAGAGTTATGAGGAGACTTTCCGGGTCAGACAACCGGGAGGTGTAACTCCCTCATCCAAAATGGTGCTCAACAGAAAAACATGTGAAAGCACAAAATAAGCTCAGGCAGTCTCAAAAACACCTTGATATAATAATCGTACAAAGGTTATCATAGCGATTATCTATAAAAAATTTTGGAGGTATTAACCAATGTTTGAGAATCTGGCGTGGGCAATGGGTTCGGCGCCGCCGTCCGGGCAAGCCGCAGGTGCCCCTGATATGTTTATGAGTTTCTTCCCGTTGATCGTTATTTTTGCGATCTTCTATCTGCTCCTCATACGGCCACAGCAAAAAAAGGCAAAGGAGCATAAGGAGATGCTGAACAATGTCAAAAAGGGTGATAAGGTCATCACCTCCGGTGGTGTCTATGGCCTCGTGGAGAGCGTGGGCGACAATACGGTCGTCCTGAAGATTGCGGAGAATGTGAAAGTCAAATTCGGCAAATCCTTTATAGCCGCCGTACGGGTTAATCAGGAAGAAGACTGAGTTTCCTATCGCTGCCCGGCTAAACACGGGCATAGTTCACATTACGCTGTAGAGTTTCACATTACGGTTTACGGTAAGGAGGTTGTTTCGTGAAGAAGAACATAAAGTGGCGTTTTTCTCTGATCGCCCTGGCGCTAGTGGCGTCATTTATAGCACTGCTTCCAAATACGCCTGTTTATAAGTTAATGAACAAGGCTTACAGGGACCTTATGCCGGACAAGGGTATTATACTTGGCCTTGACCTTCAGGGTGGAATCTACCTTGTCTTTGAGGTGGAGGGAGACAAGGCCGTTGCGCTCAACGCCAAAAGGACTGCCAGCGGCATTAATAAACTCCTGTCGAAGAAAGAAATGAAGGCGGAGGCCACAGTAAGTGGCACCGAGATAATTATCGTCCCCGCCTCCAGTGACGCGAGAAAGGTCGTCGAGGACGCGTATCCCACGCTCTCCGCTAAGGAGTCCGAAGGCCGGTTGGTCTATACCCTCTCCGAAAAGGAAATTAAATCCATTAAGGAAAACGCGGTTGACCAGGCCCTTGAGACTATACGCAATCGCATAGACCAGTTCGGCGTTGCCGAGCCGGTTATCCAGCGGCAAGGGGAGGGCGAGATAGTTGTCCAACTGCCCGGCGTAAAAGACCCCAAACGGGCGATTGATTTAATCGGTAAAACCGCCCAGCTTGAATTTAAGCTCGTTGATGACGAATCCAAACTGGCCGCCGAGGTTCCCGCCTCTGTAAAGCCAGCCGACGAGGAAGAGTTCGTTGCGAAGATGAAGGAAAAAATCCCCGAAGACAGCGAGATACTTTTTGAAAGACACACTTCTAAGGACACAGGTGAGGTCACAAAGCGCCCGTATCTGCTGAAGAAAGAATCTCTTCTTACGGGAGATTTTCTGTCAGAGGCCAGAGTAGCCATTGATTCGCGCTTCAATACTCCGTATATCTCTGTTACCTTTAATCCTGAGGGGGCGAAGCTCTTTGAGGAGCTTACCGGCAAGTTCGTAAAGAAGCGCCTGGCCATTATACTTGACGGCAACGTGTACTCCGCCCCTGTGATTCAGGAGAAAATCTCTGGCGGAAACGCCCAAATCTCTGGTTCATACACAATGGAGGAGGCCAAAGACCTCGCCATAGTGTTGAGGGCCGGTTCTTTACCTGCCCCCGTAACCCTGCTTCAGAATATCACCGTGGGGCCGTCGCTTGGGTCTGATTCGATTGAGGCCGGCAAGCGGGCGGCGCTGGTGGCGTTTCTCCTTGTGGCCGTGTTCATGGCCTTTTACTACCGT
Source organism: Nitrospirota bacterium (assembly GCA_015233685.1). Classification (GTDB taxonomy): domain Bacteria; phylum Nitrospirota; class Thermodesulfovibrionia; order Thermodesulfovibrionales; family Magnetobacteriaceae; genus Magnetominusculus; species Magnetominusculus dajiuhuensis. The sequence continues at coordinate 3,375 of JADFXF010000083.1, forward strand.
CTGGCCGGAGTTATTGCTGATGTTGCCCTTGTCTTAAACATAATATTTCTTCTGGGGGCCATGGCGGCAATGAACGCCACCCTGACAATGCCCGGCATTGCTGGTATTGTCCTTGCGATAGGTATGGCCGTTGATACGAACGTCCTTATGTTTGAGCGTATGAGAGATGAAATAAAACTTGGGAAGACCCCGCGGGCGGCGGTTGACTCAGGGTACGATAAGGCGTTCCTCACGATTGTTGACTCACATGTGACCACACTTATAACGGCGGCGGTGTTGTTTCAATTCGGCACCGGCCCGATAAAAGGGTTTGCGGTTACATTGAGCATTGGTATAGCAATCAACCTTTTTACCTCTCTCATAGGCACGAAGGCCGTCTTTGACTACCTGAATTCATCTAAGGAGGTTAGGAATCTCAGCATATGATTGAAATTATTAAACGAACCAATATAGATTTTATGGGAAAGCGCTATATTGCCTTTATAGTCTCAGGGGTGCTGTCGTTAATCGGCATTCTTGCCATCGTGGCGATAGCGCGTGGGACGGCGAATCTTGGGATAGATTTCGCTGGCGGCACGGCCGTTCAGGTCAAGTTTGACAGGGGGGTTACCCTTCACCAGGTCAGGGCAGCCCTGGAGGGTGACGGCATAAAGGGGGCAGACCTTCAGGACTTCCCATCGGCGAAAAAGGTGTTGATCGTATTAAAAAAAGCGGGAGAACACACCTCTTCCCCGTCGTCCTCCAAAGATGCCGCCGCAGTAGAGAAAGGGTTGTCGGACAAGGTCATTGAGGCCCTTACGAAGGGTTTTCCGGGCAATAAGATAACCGTGGATTCCATCTCTGAGATAGGCCCGAAGGTTGGTAAAAGGCTCAGGGTAGACGCACTGTGGGCAGTGATTGCCTCTACTGTTGGGATTATCATATATGTCGGATGGCGTTTTCAGTTGAGTTTCAGCTTAGGGGCTGCTGTGGCCACATTTCACGATGTCCTCGCCGTCCTTGGATTTTTTTACATCACCGGACTTGAGATAAACCTAATCCTCCTTACAGCACTCCTGACCATCGCCGGCTATTCGCTAACTGACACAGTGGTCGTATTTGACAGAATCAGGGAAAACATGAGGGTGTTATTAAGGGAAACCATTGACAGCCTCATAAACAGGAGCATTAATGAGGTGCTCTCAAGGACATTGATCACGTCTATGACGGTGCTTCTGGCCTCAATATCTCTGTTTATATTTGGCGGAGAGGTGCTGCATGACTTTGCGCTTGCGATGATTCTCGGTGTCCTTGTGGGCACATATTCGTCCATTTTCGTAGCCAGCCCGGTCGTGCTGCTTTGGTCAGGGAATAAGCCGTTGATAAAGAAACAACGTTGACGCCATGCCTTCGATACAAAAGCGATGGCTGCTGAAGAGGACTAATAAGGATTTCTTAGAGTACTTTGCCAGGGAGTTGGACATGTCGCCGTTGGTGGCGCAGGTGTTGGTCAACCGTGACATCAAAACGATGGAGCAGGCAAGGTACTTTTTGCATTCCACAATAGATTCCATTGGCGACCCTTTCAGGCTCTCCGGCATGGAAAAGGCAACCAGTGAGATATGCCGTGCCGTCGCACATTCAGAGAAAATATTCGTCAGTGGCGATTATGACACAGACGGCACAACTGCGGCCGCTATATTAACTGAGACCCTTCGTGGCATGGGTGCCTCTGTTGAGTGTTTTATCCCGAGCAGGTTTAAGGACGGCTATGGGTTTCACGTACAGGCGGTTGAGAGGGCAAGGGAGCTGGGGTGTTCTCTGATTGTAACAGTTGACTGTGGAATAAGCTCTTATGCGGCCGTTGAGGCGGCACGCCAGTATGGAATTGGCGTTATTATCACCGACCATCACGAGCCATATGTTGATGGCGGCGGCAGTGAGCTGCCCAGGGCCGTAAGCATAATAAATCCTAAGGTTGAAGGGGATAACTCACCGTTTCCGAATCTTACCGGTGCGGGGGTTGCCCTTATGCTCAGCGCTGCCCTGCTTTGCAGACTGGAGAAAGGCTTGCTGGATATGGCAGCCCTTGGAACCATAGCCGACGTAGCTCCTCTGACTGGTGAAAACCGGTTGATTGTAAAGGACGGCCTTAAGGTATTGCGCGATAGTCGAAGGCCTGGCCTTAGGGCGCTAATAAAATGTTCCGGCATCAATGGACGTGTCCCTGAGCCGGACATGCTTTCATACATGCTGATACCGAAAATCAACGCCGCGGGCAGAATGGACGATGCCGCCAATGTAGTGCGCCTCCTGCTGACAGAGGACCTGAATGAGGCGCAGACACTGGCCGAATATCTCACAAGATTGAATCAGGAAAGGCAAAAAATAGAAGAAGAAGTTTTTCGTAGCGCATTAGCAAAATTAGAGGCCGTTAAACCTCAGGGCTGCGTAATAGTAGTAGGGGACGAAGGCTGGCATGAAGGTGTCATCGGCATTGTTGCCTCAAAGCTGGTGGACAGATTTAATCTGCCGAGCATAGTGTTTTCCATAAAGGGCGGCATTGCGAGAGGCTCCGCAAGGAGCGTTCCCGATATAGACATATGCAAGGCCATCTCTTCGTGCACACAGCACATAATTCAATTCGGAGGGCATAAACAGGCGGCGGGGGTGAAATTGAAGGCCACCAACATACCGTTATTTGAACAGGCCGTCAGCGACTTCGTAGAAGGGGCACGTGACGCCGACTCATCGCCCACCCTTACCATTGATGTGGATTGCTTTATTAAAGACGTGAATATGAAACTGATGTCCGACTTGTCGAGGCTTGCCCCGTATGGTTGTGGAAATCCCGATCCGATTTTTGGTTCGCGCGGCCTGTTGGCAATAAAACCCCGCATAGTAGGGAAGAACCACCTGAAGCTGAAACTGGGCCATAACGGTTTTGTCATTGACGCAATCGGATATGACATGGGAGGGCTTATAGACGACATCGAAAATTCTGAATGTGTTGATGCCGCGTTCACTCCAATCATAAACGAATGGAACGGCAGCCGCTGTGTTCAACTAAACATAAAGGCACTGCGCGTAAGCGAATGATGTGAAAGCCGGAGTCCTGAAGCCGCCAACGGGCGGCAGCCCAAACTCAACAGATAAAACGTTGGCAAAAATACGGGGTGAAGGGGGGGTTACCCCCCCTTCGTCGTTAATCCTTTTATTATTTGCCAATCTGATGACTGACTTCATTTTCCCGCTGATTGAGGGCCTTCTGCTCTTCCTTTGTTATGTGTCCGCCGTGTTGTTTGGCCATGTGGCGTTCATCCCGACGGATTTGGCGGTCTTCTTTCTTGAGTTGCTTCGCTTGAGTGCGGGATATTTTCCCTTGCCTGAGTTCCTTGTTTATGCGTCTGTGTTGATTGTGGAGACGTTTGTTTACCTGTGTCCTGCGGGGATGTTTTTTTTGCCATTGGTTTTCAGCCATTGAAACACCGGCAAAGGACAACATGAGAATTACTAACAAAATCACAACACTTAGTCTTGGTACTCTTAACATGGGATTCCTCCTATAACACTTAATAATTTTTGACTTGCAAGCTCCCCTACATCGTATCATTTTTTGCAATAGGTGTCAAGATAAATAATTATCCCAAGTCCCGATATAGGAATGTACACCTTTTCCCCAGAAATCGCAGGGCAATCGCATTTGAAAAATAAGTAAGCGTCTAAATAACCACACCCATAGATTTCACGTCAAGGGCATCTCTGTCGACATATTGCGGCAGCAGGCATTTGTAATCGTCTTCATTGTTGGC
>JADFXF010000084.1 GCA_015233685.1 Nitrospirota bacterium
CGCGGGGATTACAATCCACCTGTTTATCTCCGGCATGTTCTGCTCATCGAGGATGCTTGCGCACTCCAATACATAATCCGCTGCGGTACCCTTTGTAATCTGTACAGGTACACCGGGATAACCCATATTAATATTCTGCGATATCTTCCCGGCGCGCTGGCCACAGTTTAGCGGACTTACCATAGAGGGTATATCGGCCAGCGCCTCTGTATCCACCTGTATCTTTATCTGATGGGCCGCGTCTTCGCTCCAGACATCAAAATAGTTGATGTCGGACTGCCACTGATCCACCTGGTCAAGAATACATCCCCAGTTCTTGCCTTTGTTTATGACCAATTCGCTTGCCGGTGTATAGGGGCGCTGATACGTCAGCTTTTCGCCTTTTACATAGTTGGTAACTTGTACATCGGCGATATTCCTGATATATACGACATCTCCATATCCCCTGATCTCGTTCTCATGGTCGGTATTTGCTATGTACGGCAACACGCTGTACTGATAGAACTTGTCATTGAGCTTAGGCGAGTATATACGAGGTGTAGACTTGCCCGGCCCGCCGCTTCCTGTGTTCGGATAACCTGTTACCGCTGGAAAACCTTGAATTCGTGGCATATAAAATTCCTCCTTCCTGAAATATATCGTTAAGAACTTAACGACGATGGGGTTGTTACACCCCGGGATAAATTACTTTCTTTTTATGATTTCTAAGACTATGTTTGCTAACAGTGTAATGACCGTAGAGCCAACGAGCAGGTACATCTTGTTGAATTTCTCGTTTATGTGGTCTTTGAGACCGACAATGTACTTTCTCAATTCGTCCATATCTGATTCGCTCTTATCAAGTCTTTCAGTGACGCTTATATGTCTGTCGTCCTGACGTTTTTGGCATATCGTGCAAACCTCTGTACTGACGTCTGTCATGCCGGTTTACCTCCCGCGTCCTTAGCGAATACCAGCCCTACGCCTGACAGTATCATGGCAAACCCGTTATTCTGGTTCTGAGGGACGCCCCATCCAAACATCGTAACAATCCCGTATGCGATACTCGCTATGCCTATTGCCGTTGTCTTCATATCCTGCATTGTGCCCTCCTATCTGTATAGGCCGATTCCGGACAAGCCGGAATGACATAGTCTCTTCTCTTCTGTACGCCTTGCCTTGCCGTCATTCCGGCTTGTCCGGAATCTTATTGGTGCTCAGGGGACACCGGTAATCCCCTGAGGTATGAAAGATGAGTTATTTAGGAAGCTGCCTGTGTCGTCGAGTCTATGGATTCCTGCTACTGGAGCTATTCGTTAACTGCGCACCCCCTTTTGCAGTGCCTATCAAACTGACTATCTGCTCATAGACAGCCGCTATATCCCCTGTTGCCGTTGCAAAGGCCGCGGTATAATTTCCATCACTCTGAACGCTTGCCAAACTGCCAGCCCCCGCCACAATAGTCTGCACTATGCCGACGGCCTTCCCCGCGTCATTATAGCCCGTCGTAATGCTTGTACACGTTGCATTGTCAAACATCCCCGCTGTGCAGAGTCCCTGCGCTACCGGATAAACCCCATCCAGAGCGGCCATGACTACATTTAATCCGCTGTCAACCGCCGTCTCCGTCTGCTGCACCTGCGTCGGCGTACAGCCCGTCCCAACCGCTACCACCAATAGTAATAAACAAATCATAAGTCGTTTCATACTTGTAAACCTCCTTGTGTCTGATACCGCTGCTGTAACTGCGGCGGCTGATTGTGTAACGCGAAATCCTGTCCCGAACTCTGGTCTCCCGCCGGATTTATACTCATTGCTCCGGGCAGATTACCGCCTTGCGCGGCTGATGACAACGGCAGGGCACCACGGGTACTCCCCGCGGACGCAATATTGCCCGTAGACGTTTGAGTTTCCGGCGGAAACAGTTTTTCAACGTCTATCTCCAGAGACTGCGCCATCTCCTTAACCAGATTTATCAGGCCCTCACGCGGGATTAGTCCCGCAAATAGCGGCAACTGTATCGTCTGCATAAACTCATTGCGCCTGACCGCCTGCTGTTCCTTCGCTATCAAAGACGAGCTGCCCTTGGCGATGATCTTGGAGTCGCGTATCGCCTTGAAATATTTAAACCATATCCCGAAATAATAGTGCCGGTTTAAAATAGGCTCCGTAATGCGGTTGTCTATATTGGCCACAATGAGTTTCATGCCCTTGGCCGTCTGCGATATGAGCATAGAAAAGCCGCTGGCCGTTGATGTCGTATCCTGTGGCGTTGCGTTGCCGAAATTGAACGATGGCACACCGGTAAACTCATGGGCCATCGCCTTAAAATGCTCAAATATCTGAATCAAGGGCGTGACAACTATCTCCGGCTGGTAAAACCTGATTGCCGGCGCTCCGGACATCTGCGCGTCTGTAATGTCCCATATTTGCCACGGCAGCATGGAATTACCGGCGTCCGCAGCCCTGCGGTCTATGTTACGCTCCACCTGAGGCCCTGACGCGATTCCGGCGTTATTAATCACTGCCCGCATTACCGCGTTACACGCCGTCTGTATGTCATCAATAATCTTAGGTATCCCTTCACCCCAAAAACGCCCCGGTATCTCGTTGTATGAGCCTTTGGCAAAGGGCTTACGCCCTAAGGGGTCAGGGTTTAACATCGCCTTTAATACGTGATTGCCGCAGACATACACACATATGTCGTAACTTTTTTCGGGGTCATCAATATCCTTGGGCGACATGCCCTCATCCAGAAGCATCTGCCCCTGTATTGCTCCCCAGTATTCCAGTATGTCTAGTTTTTTCGACTGCGTCATCTCAGGGTTATATCTATACTCTAGCGTGTTTATTACCATATCCGCCGGTGCCTGCTCATGAAACCCGTGCTGATACTCTCTGAGTGCCGCCCTTATAGCCTCCTCGTCAAAGCCCGGTGTGCCGATTAAATCATACAGCTCTCCCGGCGGTAACGATTCGCGGTGTATGAGCCAACTGTCGTCTATGCCTATTGAGTCCGGAGCGGGGAATATATCCTTAGGATGCACCGCCTTATAAATCGGCATAGTCTTTTCATTGCCTTTTAACTGCCTGTCGCCTAACTCGTCATCCACCCAGTTAAGCGCCCTGTCTTTAACAAATATCGGCCCTTTGATAAACGCTGCGGGAAACTTAGTGAAGTAATCCAGAAACTCCTCAAGCGCCGTATAGAAGCCCCCCTCTTGCAGTTGGTCTTCTATTATGTTCGTGATTTCCTCTATGTCAGCGGCAGTTGTTTCCTTGACATGAGCCTCCGCGACGCGCTGCATGATTGGTAAAATATGGTCTTCAAGGGCGTTGCGAATAAAGTCTTCATGCTCCTTTGGCAGACCGCCTATCTTCAGCCTGATAAGCGCCGCGTCTATCAACATCCGCTTTGTTTCATGATCCATCTGCGGCACCGGCAACGCCTGAATATCGTACATGCGCTTGCCAGCCTGAAACAGGACGTCCATAAGGATTGCCCGTGCACCGCGGCATATCGAGCCGGTGAGTTTCACAAATAACTGGGAGCCTTTTAACTGTGCTATTGCGGCCAGTTTAGCAGGGTCATACTCGCCGTTTACCGCGCGCTCGGCCTCGATTATCATCATATCTATCCGCGCACGCAGCACCTTAGAATCCGCAAAACACTTCTGAACATAGCCCGCCAATTGCGACGGGGCTACATCATCAAGCAAACTCATATCCTTAGGTGGCCCTAACGGCTCATATGTCGTAGGCCCTATGTCATTTACAGGCCTATCCACTGACTATTCTGCCTTCGTTGTAGGCCTTAGCTATCCTTTTCTCTTCCTCAGCCGCCCATTTCAGATCATTAGCGTTCCTGCTGAATTTGCCCGCGCCCTTGTTGCGATAAAAGTCTTTAACCTGTTTTTCGGTGTAGATTTTCGAGTCCTCCGGTGACGGCACATCGGTCTTGACGCTGCCTTTTATCCCGATGTAGTTATTAACATCTCTGGCATCGGCATTTGACTGCCTCAGGTATGTAGCGAATACCTTTGCGGCTATATCGGGTTTGCCTTTTGCTTTGGCGTTCTGGAGAATCTGTCTATATGTCAATCCGCTGTCAGGGTTTTCCAGATCAGCGAACTTCTCGAAATTCGGGTCGCTGTTCAGGCTCATTACATCGAAGTCTTTTACCCCGTATGCCGCAAGGTGTTTATTGGTTGCCGTTACGAGCTGCTGCATACTCTGTGCCGCCGACGCCGCCTGAACCTTATCAAGCCCCTTCTTTAGCGGCTCTATTTCGGCAAGCCTTGTGTTTACGGCCGCCTCTATCATGTTTACCACGTCGTTGTAGGCGTCCGGTGCCTGAGTTTTCAAAAATGTACTCTTTTCCCTCCAATCCCCCAAAGGCTGCGCCGCGGCGGCCTTGTATTTCTCCTCGTATTTTTCTTCCAGCGCCCTCAATTCGTTCTCATGCTGTTCCTTCGACATATACTGCGCCATATCCACCGCGGGCACCGCTGCGAGAGTTCCCGCGGCGGGGGTGGCGGAGGAGGTAGGGACGGGGATTCCCAAAGGCCGCCGGATTGCCGCCCCTTCTCCTCCGTCCCCGCCTTCGCCGCCATCAACATTGCTTTCAAGCGCTTCCAAAAATCCCGGTGGTAATAGCGGTGAATCATCAATCTCAATACCCATATCATCTAAGTCATCGAACATAGTGTTTGCCTCCTAAAAATGCGCCTCACTGCTATTAACCGGCGCTGTATAGGTTTTACCCGCCGATGCGGGTAACGTTATTTTCGTCCTCGTGTATTTAGCGATCGCCGCGGCCATAATCAAATCGTCGTGCCGTCCCTGCTGCGCCCCGAACCGCCCCTGCTCGTCCTGCACATACGTCAACATCTCCAAAAATATATCCCGTGACACCAGTCCGTGCGTGTCTTCTCTGACTTCCATAATCAAATTGTCTATCAACGCCGGTTTGCTGGCCGTTGTTGTCAGCCAGCCGTAACGTGGAAGCGGCCTGTTTGGCGGCTCGATATGTGTCTCTGTCCATATCTTTGCCGTCGGGTATAGAAGCGTCTTAGTCAGCGCCATCACTACGGCCATGCCGTGATTATTGCGCTCAGGCACAAGGTGCGCCGTGTTGTAATATATTCCCATCCAGTACAGCACGTGTGCGAATATATCAGGGTCGCAGTGCCCGTGCCACTGGGCTACCTGCTGGCCGGTGATGTGATGTACGACAACCGCCGCAGAGTAATCGCCGTGCTCTAACCCCTCAGCAACGTCAGCCCCTATTACGTATGAATGCCCTGGCCATGGATTTGCCCATACCTGCAGCCGCCCTCTGGCGTTTGGTTGCGCTTCGCCGGTGGATGTGGCAATCTCGTATCTCCCCTCGGTCGGCTCTTGTGCGGTCTCCATGAGCGCCATGACCTTGACATTATCAAACACAGCGCGGCCTGACGTCAGAAACGCCTCACGGTCGTTGCCCGGATATTCCTGATGAAACGTGTCCAGACTGCCCTTGCAGTCGTTAGATATACACCTGCGCCGCCATGCGATATGCGATAGCTCAAGGTTATGTGTCTGCATGAGCACTCGTTCGTTGTCAGTCAGGTCAGAGACATTGAGAGTGTGGGATTCATTTCTGTACTTGTCAAAGGCAAACCATGGGATAAAAACGCTGCTGTATTGATTATCAGGGTCGGCCTTATCATCCACGTGGCAGCGAAACTTAGGTCTGCCGCCGTCTAAGTATATCTCGTACTTGTATCTCGACATGATGTAATAGTCGTAAAACGCACCGCCCAAGCCCTTGGCAGTGCTTTCAAAGATGACCTCCGCGTCAGCATCGGCCTCCTTCGGCACTGTCTGTAAAACAGACGTCAGGACACTCTCCGCCTTACCCGCAGACCATTTGGCTACCTCAGATAGATGCAGGTAATGAAAAAGCTGCCCGCTGCCAAAATCAGCCTTATCCGCCGTGCCGACAACTATCGAGCTGTCAAGGCCACCCGGACCGACAGGCTTATTAAAATCAAGTTTACGCGTGGAGTTATACCTTGTGGACGGCCTCACGACCTCAGGATGGTAATCGTACATGCGGCGTATCATGCCAAACACCGCGGCTGTGGCGTCCGGCTCATGCGTTATCAGGCCAGCGTGTCTGTTACGCTGTGTCGTGCAGTGCCAGTAAAGCCGCCCCGCCGCCCATGTGCTTATACCTTCGCGCCGTGCCTTGAGGATTACCAGCCTGACCGGCCTGCCGTTGGCCTTAATATCAGAGATAATGCCCTCAAGCAACAACTGTATCTCGTTAAGAATAAATAGTACCCGCTTGCCGCCGGTCGTCTGGATGTAGAGGCAGCGCGAGGCAAAATAGGCGTAATCAGACCTCAGTCTATGCACTATCTCTGATGACTGCTTACGCTTGCCCATCGGCCTTTCCATTAAGGGCGCACAACTTATTTTCCCACGTCTCAACACTGGCGTCGAGGTTGACGTTGCTATCAATAGCGCGTCGCTTAGGATAGAGGTATTGCATCGCGTCAAGGCAGATTTTAGCGCGCAATCCAGCGTCAGTCTCAGGATCAACCGCCATATCAACAAGGATAGACACAGGGTCAAAGCCCGCTTCCTTGAGTCTGTTCTCCAGCTCAATAGTGCGCTTGTTCTTGGCCCCCTTTGAACGTCCACCTGTCTTTTTAACACCTTTGGCACCCATTCATCGTCTATTTCTTTAGACTGTTCCCTTTTTCTTGGTCATACCTGTGGTCTTCGCCTCGTCTCCGCCCGGTACATCCGAATTAGGACGCGATTTCTCAGTCAGATTCGGTGTGCCCGCTGTCGTTTTGCTGAAGGGTGTAAATGTCTCTTCTTTTGCCATGATTTGTACCTCCGGTTTGTTACGCTTAGGTGGGGATAATCCCCCGTCTTGGCGTTGGATTTGTTTAGGTTTGGGCTTCATTCAGGGTTTGGGCAAAGCCCAACTGCCCCTATATATATGTCCAATTTTCGCATAAATCGCTGGAAACCCTTTACAGACGCCGGTTTCCTATTCGCATGACTTAGCGCGTTTCCCCTGTCGTCATTCCGGCTTGTGTCGTCATTCCGTCTTGTCCGGAATCTATTCCTGTTCGATGCTTTACAGTTCCTATCAGGCCATGCTATATTATCCTTATG
>JADFXF010000085.1 GCA_015233685.1 Nitrospirota bacterium
GGCCTATATCATAGCATTCTCAGGGAAAGGCGGAACGGGCAAGACCACCCTCGCAGGGCTGACTATTCGGTATTTAATTGAGAAGACCGGCAAGGTCGTCCTTGGCGTTGACGCCGACAGCAACTCCTGTCTCAACCTCGCCGTAGGCGTTGAAGTACACGCCACTATCGGCGGCATCAGAGAGACCGCCCTTGAGACAATCCGCTCAGGAAACCGCCCCGGTGGCCTCACCACCGAGGAGATATTTGACTATCAGATAAAACAAACCATCGTCGAGGCATCGGGCTTTGATCTGCTTGTCATGGGACGCCCCGAAGGCCAGGGCTGCTACTGCGCCGCGAACAATATTATCAGAAAATATACGGACAAGCTGGCCGATGACTACTCGTTTGTCGTAATTGACAACGAGGCCGGCATGGAGCATCTAAGCAGGCGAACAAGCAGCGGCGTTGACCTCATGTTTATTGTCAGCGATCCGACAGTGAAGGGAATAAAGACGGCAAAGAGAATTGATGACCTTATTAAAGAGCTTTCACTGCAAACCGGTCAGAGATTTTTAATTATTAACAGGGTTAAAGGGCCGGACGCGGTTAAATTAAAAGACTACGCCGAATCGCTTGGCCTTAATGTGGCCGGGGTGATACCGGATGACGAGACGGTTTTTGATATGGACCTAAACGGCAGGCCGGTCGTCGAAATTCCACAAGGCGCGCCGTCGGTAAAGGCATTTTATTCTATTTTAGGTGATGTGCTGAAGACATAATAATAAAGATTAACAACGAAGGGGGGGTAACCCCCCCTTCACCCCGTATTTTTGCCAACGTTTTATTTATTGATTTCCACCTGCCGCCCGTTGGCGGCTTCAGGACTCCGGCTATTGCCATGATTGAGTCGCCGACTGTTTTGAAAACTCTCCGCTGCCTCGTCCTCCCTGCCCATCGCTTTGAGTATTAGACCTCTGTGGAAATAGAGTTCCCACGACGATGGGTTTGCCCGTAGTCCATTTAAGAAAACCTCAAGTGATTCTTTGTATTTTTTCTGGGCACCAAGGCATAATCCCAGGTAATTGTAAAGCTCGGCATCGCCCGGTGCTGCTTGCAGAGCCTTTGATAGGTACTGGACGGCCTTGTCGTAGTTTTTGGCCCTCATCAGCTCTACTCCGCGCATTTTAAATAGGGACGGTTCGCCGGTATTGTCATTTCCACGTGGTAGTGCCTTCAGGTAATATTTATCTGCCTCATCTTTAGAACCCTTCGCGTTTAGGGCCTCCCACATGTTGAAATTTAAGAGCGTATTGTCCGGGGCAACCTCAAGGCCCTTTGAAAACTCCCGAATCGCCTCATCCAACCTCCCCTCCCCCTCAAGATACATCCCATACTCGTTATACGCTACATAGTTTCCTTTAGTCACATCGGAGGCATGTTTAAAAAGCGTCCCGGAGTCTCTCCATACCTCCGCCTGCCGCCATGTCAGGACAGCAAGGGTCAGCAGTATCGCTGTAAATATAACAGGTGTTATCTTTTGAACCTTTGGACGGCTCTCAATAAGTCCAGCCACAACAAAGCATAAGATAATATATAAACCTATCAGCGGCACGTAGGCATAGCGATCTGCCATAGAGGCACCCCCCACCTGTATCACCTGAATCACAGGGACAAGCGTCACAACGTACCACAACCATCCCATGAGAATATACGGCGCCCTCTTTCTCAATAAAAACGCGGCCACAGTAATTACTAATAAGGACAACCCCTTAATAGCCACCTCACTCTCTGAAAACACATCTGTGTGTGGATAGAACACGGCAAACCCCACAGGGTAAATGGTTTTCTCTATATACCCCCAATACGATGTTATGGCGTTTACGAGGCGGCCACTCATTGGCAGACCATCAAGCGGGACAATCGCCCCCTCCCTTTGCTGTACTAATATAGTAACTATGCCGCTGGCAATCGAAAACACAAAAAACGGGAGCTTCTCAATGATGCTCTTAAGGACAGGGCGGCGGCCCGATTGAAACCGCCCAAGTGGCCAATAATCAATAAGCAACAGCGTAAAGGGCAGCGTCACCGCCATCGGTTTTGACATCAGAGACAGGGCAAATAACCCTAACGCCGCCGCGTATTTGGCAAGCGTCGGCCTCCGGGTATAATACACATAAACGACAATCGTCAAAAGCCAAAAGAATGTTGACAGCACATTTTTCCTCTCCGACACCCACGCCACAGACTCAACGGCAAAGGGATGGAAGGCAAATAGCGCGGCTACGGCAACACTTTGGCCGTATTTGCCGGTCATTAACAATATAAGAAGATATAGAATTACGGTATTGCCAGCATGAAACAGCACACTGGTAAGATGATGTCCCATCGGCTTCAGACCGTAGAGACTGATATCCGCCATGTGAGAAAGCCACGTCACGGGGTGGTAGTTCGCGAAGTATGTTGACCTAAATGACCACATTATATTATTAAGAGTAAGACCTTCTTTTATATGCGAATTCAATGTAACATAGTTGAGGTCGTCAAAGCTCACGAAGCCGCTACCGTAAAGAGGGATATATACGGCAAACACGGCCACCGCAAAGAAAATCACCATCAGGCAGTTACGCTTCATATTCTGTCCCTGACTAAGGGCCGACAGCCTGGCGCTTTGCCAAATCAAGGGTTTTGGCAACGGTCTCAGAGCCGGGATTCAGACGCGCAGCCTGCTCAAACTCAAGGATGGCCTCTTTTAGTCTGCCGACTTTTTTGAGTGCCAGCCCCTTGTTAAAGCGCAGGGTGGCGCTGTCAGGCTTAACAGCAACCCCACGCGAAAACGCCTCAAGTGCCTCTTCAGATTTATCCAATCCCATCAGGGCAATCCCCATGTTATTCAGCACCTCGGTATCCATTGGATGAATAGACAGGGCAATCTTAAAATATGAGACTGCCCCGGCGTAATCTTTGTCTTTCAGCAGGACTATGCCATAGCGCTTATTCAAAACGGCCTCACCGTCGAAGAACATAAGCGATGATGAGCGCGAGAAGTAGGTAATGGCCTCCTCAAACTTCCCTTGTTTTGTGAGCGCCTCGCCCATGCTATAGTTGAGTTCCGAGCTGTCGGGCTTGATCAGTAGGCCCTTGGTAAAGATTTCCACGGCCTTTTCCGGTTTGTGGTCTTCAAGGAAGGCCGCGCCGTAGTTGTTATAGGCCATGTAATTTCCCTCAATAGTCTTAATCGAATGGTCAAACAAGGTATAGGAATCCCTCCAATAACCGATTTGAAACCATGTTACCGCGGCCAGCGATATGATAGTTACAGTGGTGGCCGCAGATAAAATATATTTTTTAAAACGATTTCCCGATAAAATATCAGACGCCCCTATGGCAATTACAATAAGAATCCCAATCATAGGCACATAGGTATATCTGTCGGCAATTGCCTCTCTGCCCGTTTGAATGAATCTTATCACCGGCAGGAGGGTTATAAGATAAAAGCCCCATCCAAACAGCACATACGGCCTGCTGTGCCTCAAACGTATGGCCGCGGCGGTTACTGTTGTTATAAGCAACGCAGATAAGAATACCTCATAGGACGGCAGCGCATCGGGATATGGGTATGGTATGGCAAGGTCATAGGGAAGCGCCATTTTTCGAAGGTACTGCATGTAAGAGACGACCGCCGTGGCAAGGCGCTTACTAAGTGGGAGTTGGCTGAGTGGCTGAACTGCGTACGCCCTAAGCTGAACCTCGTATGTTACTAAAGCGGAGGCCAGCGATAGGGCAAACAACGGGAGTTTCTCCACTACCGCGCGAACTATCAGCCGCGTCACACACGGAAAGCCCCCTTGTACTGCAAATCTGTTAAACGGCCAGTAATCCAACAGCAGCAGCGTCACGGGAAAGGTGACAAGCATGGGTTTAAACATAAGCCCAACCGCCATAGACAAAAACACGGCGGAGTATTTAATAAATCGCGGCCTTTGGACATACCCGATATATGCCCATATACCAAGAAACCAAAACAGCGTACTGAGGATATTCTTTCGTTCAGATACCCAGGCCACTGACTCCACACCAAGCGGATGAATGGCAAATACCGCCGCTACAAAAGCACTCTGCCAGGGCAACAATGTTAAGCGGTTTAAGAGGAAAAACAGTAAGAGCGTATTAATTATATGAATAATAAGGCTCGTCAAATGGTGGCCGCGCGGATTAAGTCCATAAAGCTCAACATCCGCCATATGAGAAAGCCATGTCAGCGGGTGCCAGTTGACAAAAAAGGTAGTCCGAAATGCCCACCCGACGCTCTTGAGGGTCAGTCCCTGAGTTACAAACGGATTGATCGTTACATACTGAGGGTCGTCAATATTGACAAATGAATTCCCCCTGACATTCCAATAAACGCCAAAAGTTATAGCAACCAACAAAAGCGCGATAATTATATTTTTTCCACGGGGACTCATAAGGTTATAGTTATTATAAGTAAAACAGGCGGTTATTTTCAACAACACTGTCACGCCTGTCACGCTATGTTTATGATATTATTGTATTTCTTTACGCTAAAACACCTTGACTTGGTTTTTACCCGATTTTTTTGCCGTGTAAAGGGCGCGGTCTGCCCCGGAAATCAACCATTGAATGGTTTTGGACTTATCCGGTATCGCTCCCGCAATCCCAATGCTTACAGTGGTTTTCTTTGACTGGGCAAATCTGATGTTAAGGTCACATATGTTTGTGCGCATAGTCTCACCAATAATGGCCGCTCCATCCAATGTCGTATTAGGAAGGATGCTGACAAATTCCTCACCACCGTAGCGCGCGATAAAATCCCCAGGGCGTCTCAGGGCGTCACTTAATGCCCCTGCCACCCGCCTCAGACACTCATCCCCGGCGGGATGGCCCTCCGTGTCGTTAAATTGCTTAAAATAGTCTATATCCACTATTATCACCGATATAAAACTATGCTCCCTGAATGCCTTCTTCCATTCCTGGTCGGAGTAGTCATCAAAATATCTCCGGTTGGCAACCCCCGTAAGTCCATCAATATAAGACAGATTGGTGAGGATTCGGTTGGCCTCCTTAAGCTGGCGTGTCAATGCCTCCAGCTCTATTTCACTGGCCTTACGCCTGTCCATCTCCTGTTTCAGGCTCAGGGCAGACCCTATACGGGCGCGCAGCTCCACCATCTTTACTGGCTTTGTAATATAGTCAATAGCCCCTGCCTTAAAGGCGTTTTCAAGCGATATAGCGCTCGTATCAGCCGTCAGCATTATTATGGGTATTTCCTTAAACCATTGGTCAGACTTTATCTTCTGGCACGCCCCGATACCATCAAGCCCTGGCAGTTCTATATCCATAAGTATAAGCTCAATGTCTCTGTTTACAGTGCCGCCCTTCTTACTCAGTCCTATAATATCTATTGCCTCTTCGGCAGAACCCGCAAGCATGACATTCTTATAACCCATTTTCTCTAAGAACCGGTTCAGAATCAGTGAAATATCCTCTGAATCCTCGACTACCAATATCGCCACAGTCCCCCCTACCCGTAAACCGTTTCCAGCCTGTTGAGATAATCGCCGAGCGCGGCGATGTGTTTTTTTATTTCCTCGTAGTTATTCTCTTTTGCGCCACGCTCAAGGGCCATACCTGTATCGCTAATGAAATCAAATCCATAACCGCCACCAGAGCCTTTTAACTGATGTCCAATCACACGAATCGCCTCAAACTCCCCTGAATCAATGGCGGCGTTCATCTTTTCGATGTCGCCGCGCCTGTTGATAAGATAGCCCGGTATCAGGTCAACAAGCTCACTGTCAACAGTGACGATTATCCTCTCTGCACCCTCTGCCATCTGAGCCCTCCCCTGTTAGTTACGGCGCCACACCAACGGCATATAGTCTCTATATATTCTATGCCTTTGATTTATCTACGAGCTTACCTTTTTTCAGCCACGGCATCATAGCCCTGAGTTTGCCGCCGACTTCCTCTATCTGATGTGACTCTCCCTTTCGCGTCAGGGCATTGAACACCGGTTTGTTGGCGCGGCACTCTAAAATCCACTCGCGGGCAAACTCACCATTTTGGATTTCCGAGAGGATTTTTTTCATCTCTTTCTTTGTCTTTTCGGTTATAATCCTCGGCCCTCGTGTAATGTCGCCGTACTGGGCTGTGTTGCTTATGGAGTAGCGCATGTTGGCAATGCCGCCTTCGTATATCAGGTCAACGATTAGTTTGACCTCGTGCAGACACTCAAAATATGCCATCTCAGGGGCATAACCGGCCTCTGTCAGGGTCTCAAATCCGGCCTGAATCAACGCGGTCAGACCACCGCACAACACGGCCTGCTCTCCGAAGAGGTCTGTCTCGGTCTCCTCTCTGAAATCAGTTTCGATGACGCCCGCCCTACCCCCTCCGATTGCGCTGGCATATGCCAGTGCCACATCCTTAGTGTCTCCAGACGGGTTCTGATGTACAGCGATGAGGCACGGCACACCACCACCCTTTACATATTCGCTCCGCACAAGATGCCCCGGACCTTTTGGGGCCGCCATGAACACGTTTACATCCGCCCTCGGCACTATCTGCCCGAAATGAATATTAAAACCGTGGGCAAAGGCCACATATGCTGATTTCTTTACGTGGGGGGCTATCTCGTTATTATAGATATCGGCCTGATAAAACGTATTGTTTCAAATGTGGCAATATACGGCGTAAGCGACAGCGCCTCATTGGAGCGCTTCATGAATGCACAAATAAACGCCTGAGAAGGCTGTTAACGATTATGTACCAGGAGGTTTTTTTTCATGATTAAGATTTACTATGAAAAAGAAGACAATTTAAACGGATTGAAGGGAAAGGAGAGAGGCAACATAG
>JADFXF010000086.1 GCA_015233685.1 Nitrospirota bacterium
CTTTGCAAGACAATTCTATGTTCATTGAACTGGTCATAAAACATTGAAAAGTTGAAGTTGCCTGTGAGAACCTTGTCAATCAGAATAAAATTATCCCATTCATCCCAATATGGAACGTTTACCCCATAATACCATATATATACAAAACAGATTAACACTGGTAATAAGGACAAGAAAAAAATAGTCTTTCTGTTTTCAGTGCTAAACCCTTTTATGTATTGAATCAATGGGTAGTCCTGCCGCACAAATAAAACACCCTCCCGTCACATACCAAGCGGCACCCCGGTAATGCGATAGTCTGCCGGTAAACCATGTCGCAAAGCCGCTCGATGAAAAATCATATCTTCATAACTCCCGAACTCCCGAAGTAGTATAAATATAGCGTCAGCACTTGTCAACGATTATTTTTTCTATTACAGATTTCCACATGCGGCCATGCCGCGCTTATCACGGCTTGGTATTGCCGATTGGTTTTGTTATAATACGCGCCATGGACAAAATCAGGTTTTTGAAGGCCGTTGACGGCGTCGTCGGCAGCGCCCTCGTGTCAATTCTAACGCATATCAGACATATGAATCAAACAGTGGATGTTCCTCCTCCCGGCCAGTTAGGAAAAGTTCTCGTGATTCGACCCGGAGGCGTGGGGGACGCGGTCTTGCTGCTTCCGGCGTTAAAGCAAATCAAGGCTGTCCATCCCGGCGTGCGGATAGACATCCTTTGTGAGAAAAGGAATCACGGGATTTTTCAGTTGTCAGGAGATGTTAACCGAATCTATCTCTATGACAGTCGCCCGGGACTTATCGAATGCCTGAGAAACACATACGACGCCGTCATTGATACCGAACAGTGGCACAGGCTTTCGGCGGTAATCGCGTACATGACGGGGGCGTGTGTGCGGATTGGCTTTAACACCAACGAAAGAGGCGAACTTTTTACGCATAAAATTCCCTATGGCCACGACGACTACGAGGGGAGGAGTTTCATTAATCTTATCGCGCCCGTTGTCGGCGCAGGAGCCGTTGACGGTATCCCTGATGTGTTTATCTCCGGCGAGGCCTTTATCGCCGCCGAAGGTATTGAAATTTTTAATACTGGCCGTACAATCGCTGTTGCCGCCGGGGCGTCTGTGAAAGAACGCCGCTGGGGTGGGGAGAACTTCGGTCTCGTGGCGGGGCAGTTGTCTGACAGGGGATTTAATATCCTGATAATCGGCTCACAGGCCGACAAATCAGACGCCCTGACGATAAAAAGTTACTGCCCGGCGGCGTTTGACCTCACGGGTGCCACATCGCTGAAAGACACGGCACCACTTCTTAAATCTGCAAGCGCGCTGATCTGTGCAGACAGCGGCATTATGCACATCGCCTACGCCCTCGGCACCCCCACGGTATGCCTCTTCGGTAGCGGCATCGAAAAGAAATGGGCGCCATTAGGGAAAACACACAGGATAATAAATAAACGCCTGCCCTGCAGCCCATGCACCAAATTCGGCTATACGCCGCCCTGTGATTCAGTTAAATGCCTCACTCAAATAAGCGTGGATGAGGTCGTCAGGGAAGTTATTGATTTATTAGGCTAATTAGTTAATTGGTCCGTTTTAAGATTCTACTTTTTTAAAGAATTTCTTGCCTACCCCGCAAAGCGGACATTTCCAGTCTTCCGGTAAATCCTCAAATTTTGTACCGGCGGCAATCTTACCCCTTTTATCGCCATTCGCCGGATTATATATATAACCACAATTGCCTGTTGATTGACATTGCCACATAGACTTTACCTCCTGATTTAAGAAATCACAAACGAAACGGATTAATTGCCAAGGCAATTATAACTATCAGTAAATACTTTATTGCCCAATCGGATTGTGCAAATCCCAGACCCAGCTCAACTCATAGATATTTGTCCAAAAGTCCTCGCGGGCGATGTATCCTGCCCCGGTAAGCAGGGGTTTTATTGACTTATCACCGTCTTCTTCGGCGATTACGATAAACGGGCGTTGGCCTCCCGGTCCAAGTATAAGCTCCCGTCCTAAAACGGGCAATGTCGCAAACGTGCTGTCCGGGCAGTCGCTGATAAACCCGCTGACAGGGACGCCGAGATTCGCCAGCATGTGATTTGTAATGAGGGCAAGCCGCCCGGTGCCCCATACATACACAGGCCGGTCAGCACCGGTCAGAAGAACCCTCTGTTTCAGCCTGTCAACGTAGCGCTTCTGATACAAGGCCTGCGCCCTGTGGGTCTCCGGGATGCCGCCGCTCATTGAAAGAGACTGCGGGTTATGCCAATACAGGCCGGTAAACTCCGCGATGTGGAGAAACTCAAAGCGCTCACCCATTCGAAGCCAGTACTCCTGGTCGCCGTTTGATGTGTATGTCTCATCGAAAAACCCTGTTGCCACCGATGCGGATTTACGCCACATGGGATGAGGCCCTATGAGGCAGGTCTTTAGCAAATCTTCGTACTGGTACGCCGACCACACCATAGAGGGGCTGCCCGTGTGCCGCTCAAAGCTCTCATGCGGGGTTGTTGTCATATACGAATCACCATAGACGAGCGCTATGTCAGGGCGATTGTCAAGGGTTTGCGACATAATCTCAAGGGCGTCGCCGCGAAGTCTGTCATTCGTGCTTAACACAGTAATGTACCTGCCACCGGCCAGCCTAAGCCCGATGTTCCACGCGGCGTAGATACTGACCTTTTGGCCGGTTTTCACATACGTAATATTAGGATTTTCTTTTTGAAACTCAGTAACGATTGCCTGTTCACCCTGCGGGGAGGCTGCGTCAATTACGATTACCTCAATGTCCTGCCAAATCGTCTGCCCTTTGAGGCCATTGAGGCATTCGCCTATAAAGTCCCCTGACATATATGTGGAGACGATTACGGTTACGGCGTATTCTTTACCGGCTTTTGGGGGGGCGGTGATAGCCTCCTTGTAGCGTACCAATCCAAACGGCGCGGGGGGGAGGGTCTCCACAGTCAGATGAGTGCTGTCTAGCCTGAGTTTGTCAATAAAATAAGTGTTAAACCTGCACCTCTGCCTGAGGGCGTCAACCGCGACGTCCTGCCTGTATTTCAGTGTTGCGTAATTACCGATGGCCTGAACGATAGAATCCCTTATCTTTTCACTTGTCAGCGACTCTGGCGTCCCAAGATTAAGGCCGTTAAGCTCATCAGAAAGCTCAGTTAACTTTTCGCCCCTGAGAACTGATATGGCAAGCGCGCCGCCAAGTGCGCTAAAGACGGTAAAATGATAGCGCCACGATATGGCCAGTTTGCAGCACGAAAGCAGGGCTATCATCTGCTCCGGCGTGAAATACTGGTTTAGCGCTATGACTGGTTGGCTCTTCATAAACGCCGCCGTGGCGCGGGTTGCCTCTTTATCGAAATATTCACCCTCTCTGGTCTCGTTGCAAAAGAAAACCACCTGCCACTTCAACTCTGAGCATATCCAGTCGAGGGCGGTGGCCGCCGCCATTTTAATTGCGTTGTCGTCTTTCCACTTCTCGTTGACGATGTTTACGCCTACGATGGGTATGCCCTCTTTAACGCCGAGGGCGGCGAGGTATTGGGTTGCCCACTGTTTATCAACATCCTGCGTTGGGGTGAGCCACGCCAGATCAGCCGCGGCAACTACACGACCCGGGTGTACGCCAAGGGTGAAAAGGTTTTTCCTGCTCCTTTCAGAGCGCACTGTCCATGTTTCGAAGGGGAGAAATCCCCTGTTAAACAATTGAACCGCCTCGTCTGAATGGAGCTTATCCACACCAATGCCGACCGCGTGGATGGGGACTCCGGCAGCGTGGCAGAGGGCGTACTTGCCGCCAAGTATATTAAGCGGCCACTCTGTGCCAAGCATATCTGTGACTATCGTAGCCCCAACTATCAACACATAATCAGCCGAGAGCGATGCGGCGTTACATGCCTCGGTGTCAGAGTAATTGATATACCTGTACGTGGAGGGGAGTTGGGCGATGGCCTTGGAGTTGGTGTCCCAGACCTCGATAGTAGTGCCGTCGGGCAGTGGATGAAGGGATAAGAACCCTCGCATCATTGCCTCGTCTCCTATGTTACCTGCGGCCAGTCCCGAAAAAGTTACATGAATTTTCATTTGATTAATGATTCGTTAAGGATTAAACTTCATGGTGCAAAACCCAAATTTCTCTTTAGAGGAGAAGATGATTTCAAAGCGGGGGTCTTTTTGTGCGTTCATAAAATTCTTGTAATGTTTGACGTGATAGATATCGTCAAGGGCGATGACGCACTGTCCTTTGAGCAGTGAAACCACATATTGAAACTCAACCGCGCCAAGATGCCCGGCGCTATCAAGCAGGATAAAATCAGGGCGATAGTCAAACTCCTTCAGATATAGTCCAAGCAGGTCATCGGGGACGCCGTCGAATGACACCTCAGTGTAATAATTTTGAGCGCGCTCACCCGCAGGGTGGTCAACGAATATATCTGTGAATTCGATTTTATTAACGAATTTTTCCTCAATCTCGTCAAGCGACAGGAGACAGGCGCGGGGCAGCGAGAGGCCGTTAACGAGGGTTACATAGTCAATCAGACCATTGTTTGTGAGATTTTCGATGGCCGTCTTATGATACAAGGGATTGACCTCAATCGAATAGAATTTATGGCCGGTAATTGAGCATTCCCGCAGCGCCGAGGCAATAACGGTGGTTGAGCCGACGCCGCAGTATGTGCCGGTCTCAATCAATCTATGTGGCCTCAACGTCTTAAAGAGAGAACGCACATGCCTTGAGAACTCAGACTCCGCCGCCATCTGCATGAGGTTATGAGAGGGGTCAAGCTCAGCGGCCACTTTTAATCGTTTATCGTCTTCCAACATCCTGAGTATCATAGCACAGCGGCGGCGGCCGCCGCAACCTGCCCGACAGTCATATGAATAGCTGGAGTTCTGATGCCGCCAACGAGCGGCAGCCCAAACGCAATAGATAAAGCGTGGCGAGATTTACGGGGTGAAGGGGGATTATCCCCCTTCGTCGTTAACCCTTATGCTGTTTGGTATTAAGATATTGTGGACATTTTTCTTTAATATGCACTTCGATGACCTCGCCAAATTGTACTTCTGTGCCATTGTCAAATATGACAGTAATACTTCTATTTGAAATACTTTTTGCCAATTCAGCATTTCTACATGCCAAATCCTTGTTTATGTCAATGAACAACTTTGGATTTTTATTGGATTCTAAGCGTTGAATCAACTCAGCTTTAGATTTTGCATCAAATGATTTACATTGTTCAGCAGTCTTAGCATCGATTTCTGTGTCCTTATTCCATTCAAATAATTTATTGATATCACCATAATAGATACCCCTGAGGTCAGTGTTATTATCAATATTGGAACAGTTTAAGTTTGCAGAAGATAAATCAGCCCCTTGAAGGTTTGCAGAAGATAAATCAGCCCCTTGAAGGTTTGCCGAATCTAAAACAGCCCCTTGAAGGTTTGCCCCATATAAAACAGCCCCGTGAAGGTTTGCACCAATTAACTCCGTCTTTATGAATATTGAATCAGCAAAGTTAGAATAACTTAAATCTCTTCCGTTTAAATCAAGTTTCTCGGCTTGTCCTCTCAAGGCGTCTGCTTTAGTCTTATTGTCACGTAAATAATGGGCAATTATTATATCGCTCACTTCGGTGTATGATATTGGTTTATCTATGATGACAAGAGACCTGTGAAACTTTATGCCTAACGGGTTATCATTATTCTTTGGAATAGAAATAATATACCACGAACCAAGTATTAAACATAAAGATATAATAGATACAATAATTAAATATTTTAATCTATGAACCTGGAAAAGTTTAGTTATGTGCCAGTAAACATAAACCGACATTAACCCGTCGAATGTTATGATAATATCGTTAATTAAAGTAATTGTTTTATCGTGATATGGCAAAAATTTATATGCCGTCCAGATGAGCGTCAGGATTGGCAGGAAATAGTACAGTACCATAATAATAAAATTAATAATCAGGGTTATAATCTTATTATATACGTTTTTATAAGAATAATTGAAGACAAAGGTGGCTAAATATGATGGGTTATTATTACCTGCGTCAAGCCAGCGGGTGTATTTAGTGGTGTGTAAGAAAAGATTGATAAGCAAATAAAGGTGAAATATTAAGACGACCCAAGGTGTAAATTTATAAAAATCAAGGATTGGTATTTCGGAGTTGAGGACGGGGAGTTTTATCTTACTGCTGGCCTTGAGGAGCATCATATCGTCAGTAGTGGCGGCGGTGATGATGACGTAGGCAAGCAGACCGAGATAAATCGAGAGCTGATTTCTGTTATAAGTTGACTATTTATCGAGCGATTCTCTTAGTTTCTTTTCCCGCTCCTGTTCAGGCGTTTGCTCCATGCGATGTCAGTTATATCACATACACTAAAGAAAAATCAACCATCTGTGCAATGATATTCTGCACTGTCCTTTTCTTAGTCCGTCATTCCGGCCTCATTTTGTCATTCCGGCTTGTCCGGAATCGTGAGCCTGTGAGTGTGCATAGTCAGAGGGGTGAAAGTCCCCTTCAGGTATGCGCTCTCCGGGGGGATAATCCCCCGTCTTGTCGCCTGTAACTGAACGAAACTGCGTCGCCGCGAGGCGGGGTGGGGAGCAACGGGAAGTGAAGAGCCAGTCCGTAGGATGACGAACTTGATACGGCCGGTTGTAACGGCGAGCCTGCGATTCAATGGCGAAGCCCAGACCGCACTAAAGAGTGTGGAAGTCTGTCAAGCTGAGGGGTAGCGTGATAAAGCGGTGACAGGGAGCAACAGGTGATTGAAGACAGAATGGCTCGAAGGCAATGTACATGAAGCAGGGATGC
>JADFXF010000087.1 GCA_015233685.1 Nitrospirota bacterium
CGCCTGATGCGGCTTACACCAACCTTTACTCCATGATTCGATAGGTTCTCTTGCAGACGCTCAGGTCCAAAAGTCCCACGCGTTCTTTTGTGTGCAGCACGTATCTCAATCTCCAGTCGTGCCTCCTCTTTTGCTCGCGTAGAGACTTCCCTATTAAGCCATGCATAATACCCGCTGGCAGATACTTTCAACACCGGCAAAATAAACGGTACAGGGTACTTGAGCCGCAATTTCTGTATCATCGCGCACCTCGCTGCGACTCCTTCGCAAAGTACGCTGCCGCTTTTTTTAATATGTCTCTCTCCATCTTTACCTCGGCAAGCTCTCTCTTCAGCCGGGCATTCTCCATCTCACCTTCGCTCAGTACCTGATGCTTTTTGCCTACATCCGATAGTTTCCCGTCATTATACGCCTTTACCCAGTTGCCTATACTTGAAGTAGGCACTGATAACCGCCTCCCAACCTCAGGTATCGATAATTCTCCCTCTACCACTAACTTTACCGCCTCCTCTCTGAACTCCTTCGTGTACTTCCCGTTCGGGATCCTCTCCATTGAACACCTCCATTGATTATCTTATTTTACTCTATTTTGGTGTCCACTTTTTCCATCTTACCTCATTTCCCTATCTTTTATTTCCCTCCGCATATTCACGTCCAGTCTCCCTAAGTTCACCATTTATCTCTTTATACACGGGATGCTAGTCCTCTTCGGCTACTTCCATCACCGCCTCCCGAAATGGTTTTGTCACATCGTAGCCTATTGCAAACTCTATCCGCCCAATGTGCAACAGGACATCTCTTTCGTGCCAATATGTGTTTAACGGCTGGTATGCCTTCTCTCCTTCATAGCTGTAAAGGCTCTCCTTCTTTGATGTCTCTGATAATGTGGCGTCCATATCTAATGTGGCTATCTCTTCACATGGCTTTACTGCTTCAAATCCTATCAAGCCTGTGTTTATTTTCATCAGTGCCTTCAGATTCTCATCTATTAATTATAAGAGACACGATGACACCGCTAAATCCATATACACCGGCAACCCTCCTAACGCCGTCATCCCTGATTTGCTTTCATCATTGCCGTATTCATATTTTAATATCCCTTGTACCATAATAGTTCCGGTGTTAGTTTTTTGTGTCGAAACTTATTCTAACATCCCGTGTTCGCGGGTAACAACGAGCTTCCTTATTCTTTTGATGGTGTATCAGGGTCAATAACTTTGACCTTCTCGCACATTGACGCAATCCAGCCACTACATGTATGATAGAACTGTCTCAGGTGGCCGGGTTGGTCATAATGTGCAGTTTTTAAGGCGTATATAAACTAATGCGGGTTTATTGATATGATGAAAGACAGTGGCGGTAGTGCAACCTTTATAAGGGAGCTTCAGCAGCAGGTCGGGCTGTGGCTTGTAGATGGTATAATTGATGCCCGGCAGAGAGACCTGATCCTGGCCCGGTATAATGAGACAGGTGAGATACATCAGCCAGTGGAGTCTGACAAGACCGTTATTCCCTCAAGGCTGATATTAACGCTTTCCATTCTGGGTGTCCTGCTTTTGGGTGCCGGTATAATACTCTTCTTTTCGGCTCATTGGTCGGCGATACCTAACTGGGGAAAGATTGCGATAGTCTTTGCCGGCATGTTGAGCAGTTATGGCACAGGCTACCATCTGTCATATGAAAAGGGAACCTATCCGGGCGTCGGCGCTTCTTTATTTCTGTTAGGTGCGATTATATATGGCGCGGGGATTTTTCTGATAGCCCAGGCATACAACGTATCGTCACATTCTCCCATCGGAATATTGATGTGGGGGGCCGGTGTGCTGCCTATGGCATACGCGGTAAGGCTTAAACCATTACTTGCCTTGTCTATTGTGACGCTGCTTGTCTGGATATTCATGGAGATAAGCCCGGGATTTAATTCGCTATCCGGTAATTCTGACATGATTCCTTCTTTATTTCTCGGCGTAGGCGTCACCCTGTGGGGGATTGGGTTGATGCACGAGGATTTCAGCTCTCTAAACCCTCTTTCGTTTCCTTATCTGGCCGCAGGGCTGCCGCTGACGTATCTTGCCGCATATGTTTTTACCTTTAAGGGCGCCGCCTCTATGAGGGCGGCGGGTCTGGATATTTTTGAGGTCAGGGCTTTTTACATCGGTATTGGCTGTATTTTTCTCCTTTCTCAGGCGTTGAGGTTGTTTTGCCGGGCAAGGGGCAAATGGCGGAGGAATGAGACGCTCCTCCTGCTGCTAATGATTGTTTTTACCGCTTCCCCGTATATTTATTCACGTTTTACGGGAGCGCCTGTGCGGTCAATTTCCTTAGTGCTATCTAACTTAATCTATGCGGCGGCCGTACTGTGGATAATATTCATTGGATACTTAAAGCGCAGCCGCGTTTACGTCAATGTGGGCGTAGTGTTTTTCGCCCTGGATGTGCTCGGCAGATATGTTGATATTCTGTGGGGGATGTTGCACACGTCACTGTTTTTCTTACTGGGCGGTGCGCTGTTGATTGCCCTCGGAGTGGTACTCGAAAAAAAGAGGAGAAAGCTGCTGGCCGCTTTTGGTATAGGAAACTATGAGGATTAGATTATCAATCGCAGTTCTGATACAGTTGCTGCTCTTGTTGTCAATAATTGCGTATAAGCAAGATATAATCGCCACAGGGCAAAGGATACTCCTTGTTACTCGTATGTTTGATCCAAGGGATTTGTTAAAGGGCGAATATGTGAGGCTCTCATACGACATTTCTGCGTTAAAAACCGATAAGTTTGGCGTGAAAGACACGTTTAAGGCAAGAGATACTATTTACGTAACGTTAAGCAAAAACGCCGACGGGACATTTTCACCCGTCACATTCGGCAAGACCGAACCAAAAGGAACGACTTTCATCAGGGGAACGGTCATCAGCGCTTATACTAACTACACCGGCACTACAACCGTAAAGGAAGACTCCGGTCTGACACGCGAGTTTGACTACTACTGGCAGCCATATCAAAAAGAAGGCCGTTATGTCTTTTGCGTGAACAAAGAGGGGCGCCTGATGTTCCACTTCCCTGTGAGTAATGAGAAGTGGAGGACATGTGAAGGCGGCCTCGACAAGGTTTACGGGACGGTGGAAAAAACCATCAGGCATGAAGACATGCAAATAAACGCTGAGTTCGGGATAGAGAAATTTTTTGTAGAAGAGGGCAAAGGGCGAACAGTACAATATGCTATATCGGGTCAGGGTGTTGTGGCGGTTATTTATTTGAGCAAAGACGGCAGAGGCGTTCTCAAAAACTTAATCGTAAACGGCAAGGAGTTGGGTTAGGCTATATATTGGCGACAAAAATATGGCATAATATTACATTAAATTATTGTTACCGGAGGAAAATCAATGGCACTTTCTGTAAACGAACTTGAGCGCTACAAAAGACAGATGATGATGGAGGGCTGGGGGCAGCAGACGCAGGAAAAAATAAAGGATTCGACCGTGTTTATAGCAGGCGCCGGAGGGCTTGGCTCGCCCGTGTCTATATATCTTGCCGCGGCTGGCATAGGGCATATAATAATCTGCGACTTCGACTCGCCGGACTACTCAAATCTCAACAGGCAAATCCTCCACAACCCCTCACGCATCGGCATAAACAAGGCGTTATCAGCAAAAATCACACTAAGCACCGTAAACTCTGATATAAAAATCACCGCGCACACTGATAAGATAACGGCCGATAACGTTGACCAGCTTGTGGCAAACTCAGACATAATCCTTGACTGCATGGACAACTTCCCGACACGCTATATACTGAACGACGCGGCAATCAGAAAGGGTATCCCGCTCGTATATGGCAGCATTTGGGGCATAGACGGCAGGATGTCGTTTATCAAAGTGCCGGAGACGCCATGCCTTAGGTGTTTATTTCAGGAGGCACCACCCTCGGAGGTGTTTCCCGTACTCGGCACTACGCCCGGAGTTATAGGCACCCTTCAGGCGCTTGAGGCACTGAAATATCTCGCTGGCGTTGGGACAAATCTAAAGGGAAAACTCCTCGTGTGGGAGGGGGCAAATGTTGAGTTTAGAAAATATAAGATATACAAAGACCCAAACTGCCCCTCGTGCGGCGGCAAGTAAGTGTGTCAATAAGCGTAATAATACCGACCCTGAATGCCTCCGCGTTGCTTGACCCCATAGTGGGGGCCATCAGGGAACAGCTCACCGCCGTCAGGGAGATAATCGTAATTGACTCCGCCTCTGTTGACAACTCTGCCGACAAGGCCGTCTCCTTGGGTTGCAAGGTAATAAAAATCAACAGGGCGGAGTTTAACCACGGCACGACGCGTAATATTGCCGCTCGTGCGGCGTCGGGTGATGTTATTTTATTTATGACACAAGACGCCCTGCCCGCCAACAACAAGCTCACGCGGGAGCTGCTTGTCCCCCTGCAAGACCCACAGACAGCCGCCTCCTACGCCAGACAAATCGCCGCCCCCGACGCCGCCCCAGTTGAGAGCTTCTCACGCGAGTTCAACTATCCCAACAGGCCAATACTGAAAAGCCTCGATGCGTTAAATACCCTTGGCATAAAGACATTCTTTTTCTCCAACGTGTGTTCCGCCATAAAGAGAGAGGTTTTTATAGCATTGGGTGGTTTTAATGCCGCGATTATGAATGAAGACATGCTGTTTGCCTCGCGGCTTATCCTATCAGGCTACAAGGTGGCATACTGCCCGGAGGCGGCGGTGATTCATTCACACAACTATTCATTTACAAAACAGTTTAAGAGGAACTTCGACATAGGTGTATCGCTGAGAGAGGGATGTCTTTTAAAATATGCCAGCCCCGCAGGCGAGGGGTTAAAGTATTTAAGGGAGGGCGCCTCAAGGCTGCTCAATGAAGGGAAATACTCATCGCTCACATATTTTATTCTCGATACATGTTTCAGGTACGCCGGGTATTCAATGGGTGTAAGATATGACCTGCTGCCAAAGCCGCTGCGGCGATGGATGAGCATTCATCCATTTTATTTCAGGTAAGTACTCATATTATAAGGATTAAAGACGAAGGGGGGTAACCCCAATACTGTCCGGTATGATAATTGCTGAGCGAAACAATTTGCGGCGGTGAGGGGGGTCTCGGGATTTTGAGGAGCCTATAGCGAGTGACAAAAAAATGTTCGCATTGCATAGATGCAAGATAGTAAGATAGCAAGAGTTCTTACATCTAGATTTTTTAGAAGAGTATGTAGAATAATATGTATTGATGCCACTATCATTGTTAGAGCCGAATCCAGAAAACGGGTCAATACATGAGCTTAAGACAACATCTCGTTTAGGGACATATGAAACGTCTCTAAGGTGTACCGCGATTCAGATGCTAATAACGGGTATATCACGAGAGCAGGTCTATGAGGCGCTTTCGGTAACTCCAAGAAGCATACAAAAATGGATAAATGCCTTTAACAGAAGAGGAGTAGATGGGTTATTCTATTTTTAAATCATATGTGCATTAATAATCAATGATTAGTGTATTTATGAAATATCTTAGTCTGTCATTCCGGCTTGTCCGGAATCTGTCTCAGCACATCCTCAAGCCAAATACGATTCCGGACAAGCCGGAATGACTACAAGACAAGAAGGGTGATGACAATTTTTTGTCGCGGAGTGAGATAAAATATATTATTGTAGGTATGATTTAGAAATGGAATTAATAGTACGTAAACGTCCTGGCAGACCGAAAAAGATAAAAAAGGAACAGGCTCAGGAGTTGGTAAAATTAATAGAAAAGCCAGAGCAGACGGGGCGTACCTTTTGGACAGCCAAGGCTTTTCATGGATACATTACCGAGGCATACCAAATTGAATGCTCTTATAAGACAGTCTTACGTTTTTTCCATGAAGAAGGTTTCGCATTAAAGGTGCCGCAGCCGTGGCCAGATCGTCAAAACGAGGAACAGCGGGATGAGTTCAGGTTGAAGCTCAAACAACTTTGTGAAGACACCGATGTTGACATATGGTACGCAGACGAATCGGGTTTTGAAGGTGAATCGAAACCCCGTAGACGTTGGGATAAGAAAGGCTCGAAAAGCAGAGTTGTCCATAATGGCGACCACATCCGTATGAACCTTGTTGGCACAGTATGTCCACGTATGGGTGAGTTTTTCGCGATAGAAGCATCAAATGTCGACTCGGATATGTTTCAACTATTCCTTGACGAAACAAACAAGTGTATCACTCCGCAGCGAAAACGCAATGTGATTATTGTTGATAATGCAACATGGCATAAAAAGAAGTCTTTGAATTGGCACTTCTTTGAACCTGTATCGGATGTTCCCCTGAGAAAACCATATATCTGCATGATTTTAAAGGATATTTTTAAAATGCCAAGTGGCTACATTCAATATCCTTCAAAATCAACTGCTTAATTATAGCGAGAAGAAATAAATATGTCAAGGGTAATTTTTTCGTAGTGACTACACGTTAGAATTATGATTTGGCGCTGTGTAATATTTTACTTTTTGGGGGA
>JADFXF010000088.1 GCA_015233685.1 Nitrospirota bacterium
TCTTTGCGATTTCGCGCGAGATCAGGTGGGACATCTCGTCGGTCGTATCCTCCGGCTTCACTATGATGCGCACCTCTCTGCCTGCCTGAATGGCGTAACACTTTTCCACACCCTGGTAGGACATGGCTATCTCTTCCAGTTTTTCGAGGCGTTTAATATAGTTCTCAATGCTTTCACGCCGTACTCCGGGTCGGGCTGCCGATAGGGCGTCTGCCGCCGTTACCAGCGCCGATTCAACGCATATAGGGTCGCCATCACCGTGGTGGACTAGCATGGCGTTGATTATCCTTTCATCCTCGCCGTATTTCCTTGCAATTTGGGCACCGATTTCGTGGTGCGCCCCCTCAAACTCATGGTCAACCGCCTTGCCTATGTCATGAAGAAGGCCGGCACGTTTGGCCAGCTTTACGTCGGCCTTCAGCTCACCGGCCATCATGCCGGAGAAGTAGGCCACTTCGCGCGAATGCTGAAGTACGTTTTGCCCGTACGATGTCCTGTATTTAAGCCTGCCCAACAGTTTGATAAACTCTGGATGCACGCCCGTAAGCCCTAAATCAAAGACGGCCTTCTCGCCCTCTTCCCTCATGGCGTTGTTGACCTCTTTGCGGACTTTCTCCACTATTTCCTCTATTCTTGCGGGGTGAATCCTGCCGTCTGATATAAGGCGCTCAAGCGAAATTCTCGCGATTTCACGCCTTACCGGGTCAAAGCCCGACAGCGTTACCGCCTCAGGGGTGTCGTCCACGATGAAGTCCACGCCGGTTGCCGCCTCCAGTGCCCTGATGTTCCTGCCTTCTCTGCCTATTATGCGGCCCTTCATCTCTTCATTTGGCAGGGAAACGGCCGTCACGGTTGCGTCGCATACGTATTCGCCCGCATATCTCTGTATGGCAAGGCCGATAATATTACGCGCCTTCTTTTCAGATTCGTCCCTGGCCTCTTGTTCTATCTGTTTTATCAGTTTGGCTTCCTCGAATCTTATCTCATTTTCCACCTTTTTCAGCAGCAACGCCTTGGCCTCTTCTACGGTCATGCCGGAGAGTTTTTCAAGTTTTTCGGTCTCCATCTGTATGAGCTTGTCGTATTGCTTTTCCTTTTCGGCAAACTGCTGCTCTTTTCTGATGAACTCCTTCTCTTTTCTCATCAGTTCGCTGTCTCGTTTTTCGAACTGGTCGAGTTTCTTGTCCAGGTTTTCCTCTTTGTGTCTGAGGCGTTTTTCCATTTGGCTGAATTCGTTCTTTTTTTCCTTGACTTCTCTTTCAGCCTCGGCCTTTGTCTGATAACGGAGGTCTTTGGCCTCGACAAGCGCCTCTCTTCTGACCCTCTCAGCTTCTCTTTCCGCGTCTCTCAGTACGTCTTGTTGTTTGAGTTGCAGCTCTTCAAATCTCTTCTTAAAAACACCCTTGAAAAAGAGCGACATGGCAGTACCCGCCGCCGCCCCCGTGATTATAGCTATCAGCACGTATACGATACTATTCATTTGCTGTGTGCCTCCTTTGTTGTAGCCGATTTTTTATCTCAATTTCATAACCCTGTGAAGATGGTTCATAAAATACCTTTGGATTCGTTAAATATGACTGCTCTATATAATGCCCCGGATAGTCATGTGGATATTTATAGCCCGGCGCGCCAACCCGCAAGTGCAGAGGGACTGGCTGTATCTGTTCGTTTCGCACCGCCGCGGCAGCCGCCTCCACGGCCATATAGCAGGCATTGCTCTTTGGTGCCTGCGCTATGTATATAGCCGCCTGACAAAGGGGAATACGCCCCTCAGGCATCCCTACCCGCTCTACCGAAAGGTATGCCGCCGCGGCAACCCCAAGCGCCTGCGGGTCCGCGTTTCCTACATCCTCTGAGGCACAGATGATTATCCTCCTTGCGATAAACAAAGGGTCCTCACCAGCGTTCAGCATCTTGGCAAGCCAGTATACAGCCGCGTCGCAGTCTGAACCCCTCATGCTCTTTATAAAGGCCGATATGGTGTCATAATGCTCGCTTTCATCATAGTATGGCGTCTTGTCAGAAACCGCGTCTTTGATTACACTCAGGTCTATGGCGCTTAACCCCATATGCCTCACCGACAGGGCGGCCAGCTCAAGGATGTTAAGGGCGCGCCTTGCGTCGCCTCCTGCCATCAGGGCCGCGTAGGATAAGGCGTCTTCGGACAGGCTTAGACGGCCCTGATATCCCCTTGTATCTGTCAGTGCCCTTTGGAGGATTGCCTTTATATCTTCTGTGGATAATGGATTAAACCTGAAAATCATCGTCCTTGATGCAAGTGCGGGAGTAAGGGCGAACGACGGATTTTCAGTTGACGCCCCGATTAAGATAATCCTGCCGGATTCGATGTGGGGCAAGAGGGCGTCCTGCTGGACTTTGTTAAAGCGGTGAATCTCGTCAACAAATACGATGGTTTTAGAGGTTGAGGCAATAGAAACGGCCTCTCTGATTTCTTTGATGCCCGATGTGACTGCGTTAATCTCCACGAAAACTGATTTGGTCTTATCGGCAATAATGTGCGCGGTGGCGGTTTTGCCAGTTCCCGGAGGACCATATAGCACGAGGGATACGATTTTGTCGTCTTCGATAATATTGAGCAGTGCCTTACCCTTTGAAAGAATATGCCCCTGTCCGGCTATCTCAGATAAATCCGCAGGCCTCAGCCTCCAGGCCAGCGGTGACTTGCGCTCCTCACCCCCAACCCCGCTACGATGTCCCTTAAACAAATCCAATGTATATAGTCCTTAAATAAATTCTTAACTACGGGCAATGCCCGTAAACCGCACATCTGCTACGCGGACTAACGCAAAACGCAAGGTCAATCAGGCACGGCAGGCGAGATTTGATTGGAGATTCAGTAACCCTGTTAATTAAAACAGCAAATCATAACTTTTCAGACCACCGTTGCCGGGCCTGCTGGCCCGCCGGTTGTTATTTATCTGCAAACTATAACGTTATAGTGTTATAGGGTTAACAGTAAAATCTCTTCCTCAGCTCCATTGCTCCTCAGCTCCCTCGCTTCTTTTGCCCACTTTGCCCACTTGTCCACTTTGCACACTTACACACTTGCCGGTGCTGCACGCCATCATCTATATGTATAATCAAACCCGCCCTTGCGGTGTACACAAGAAAGTTAAGTCCCTGTTTTCACAGGTGGGTGCCGAAAAGGGCGCGTTGGGCTTCCGCAGTGTGCGGCATGCTCTCTGAGCGCCCTTACTAAGGCTCCCTATACTCATGTAAGTCGGAATAACTTCCTCATATAATCACCAGCAGGGCAGGCAGTCTTGCCCTTATGTTATATATATAACAAAAAATCACTGTAAAGTGCAAGTAAATTCGGGTCGGTGTCAGAAAAAAGGGATAGGGGGGCAGAGTTATTTTATTATGAATATCCTGTTACTTAAATCTACCCGCCATTTTATCAGCCAGCCAGAGGGAACTGACGACGGAAAAGCAACAGCGCCGACGCATTAATCGTACCGCCGTTGTGCAACCATACGGCAACCGCGCGCCTGTTGTTTCTGCCATAGGATTGCCCTTTCCATCGCCGTCAAAGTCGCCCACCCCTCTTATCGGGTCTGTTAAATAGACAGTGTCAACCCCACCCTCAGCGTAAACTGTGTACCTGTCTATGCAAACGTACACAGTTTACACCTTTGGAATTGCCGCCTCTATTTGACAGTAACCGTTGTAGAAGCAGTGTCACCGTTCCCGTCACTCACGGTAATAGTGGATGTACCGCTTTTGATACCCTTTATTGTAAGAGTGTTGTCGCTTATATCTGCTGTTGCAACGTTAGGGTCAGATGTTGATTTTATTCCGTAACCAGGCTTTCCACCTCTGATAGTTGCTTTTGTTTTATTATCTGGGTTTGCTGCCTTGCCAAGTTCGATGCTGCAGTTGCCTGGCTCGATTGACAAAGGTGGTAAAGTAACCTTTATTTTAGCAGTGTCCCCGTTTTTGTCAGTAACGATAATCTTGGCTTCACCTATGGCGACACCAGTTACTGTAACTTTGTTGTCTTTGACAACTGCCGTTGCTACGTTACTATCTGAAGATATTGCGTTATACTGGGGAGTTCCACCGCTTATATTTACGACAGTTCCAATATTTCTCAATACGCTTATGCTGGAAGGATTTACAGCAAGAGAACTATTATTCGCTGGGATTTGTGCTGTGGTGTCTATATTTCGAAGTGCGAACAATTGTGTCTCTTCCTTCTCAAGCTCCTTTGTATATAGATCCCTTTCCGTATCAGTAAGGCCCTTTGAGTTTAACTCTAGTCTCAAATCATGAATACTGCTTTTTAGCGCAAGTATTTTTTGCGCATTTGAGCTCTGTGTGCCTTCATTGAGAGTTTTGTAGAAACCATTCATAAAAGCACAACTGTAATGGTACTCAGAAACATCAGTATAAGCCATGCTCATTGAGTACTCTTTAGAAGATAGCTTCGTGTTTTTCAGATTAGCAACAATTAGTGCCCTTCTATTTGACCGGTCTTCCTTAATTTTGGAAAAAATTGACGATGCCTGTATTTTATTATAAACAGTCTCACTGATTAAAGATCTTTCAGCATTAAAGAGACCCGCCAATGCCGAAAAAACTGTTTTCATCGGCTCAGGCGTAAAGATAGTTGATAAACCTGATGCAATGCTTGTTAACGAACCAAATATCAGGTTGTAAGCAGCATCATTACCAAGTACCGTCGTCAAATGAAATTCACATTTTTTGTCAGAGTAAGCCATCCAACATGATACGCAATTGTTTCTCTTAGAAATGCAGGTCTCTTCAGTATCATTAGGATCACATGGAGACACAGCTCCATCTTTCACGACACAAGGACTACAAACATTAGTGAGACTGTCTGGACTAAAATCCTCAATCGCATAATCGCTGTATGCATACTTCTGTATTCCCTGTTTCATCGTAGTACATGACATGAGGATAACAGGAATGAATAGCAAACAAATTGGGACTAAGCGTTTTAGTACACGTTTTACAAGCAGGCTACAAGCTTTGATTCTTTTCATTTTACGGCCTCCCCCTACTTAGCTATATGGTGTAATACACCACAGGCGTCTTTCTATGTCAATAGATATAACGCACCCTTTTTAACTTATTTAATTTCGAAACAACATTATTTATCTATGCTCTCTACATACTCGACAAAGATTGGATCGGTCTTATCAGATTCCCAACAACATAATTTGACAATATATTTATCATCAAATTCTTCGGTAATGACAAGGTTATAGGGTTTGGATATGTAATAGTCTTCTTGGAAGGTCTTCTTGCACCATGTGCCGGTATTCGCATAAACAGACTTATTGTAGTTGATGCGGCTTAATTCCGGTATGTGTGAATGCCCGAATATTACTATTTGCATACCGTCCTTTTTAGATATGTAATCGGCACTTGCACCCAACCCGCCGAACAAGGTGGTTTCCGCTATAATAGACAACAATGTCTCGTGAGGTGATGTTTTAATGAGCCAGTTGTTATATAGGCTATCGTATTTCTCTCTAACTTCTCCCACCTTTATTGAAGACCTATCTCTCATAAAAATCTCATCTTCCGGCTTTAATTGTGCCTCTTCGACAACTGCATCAAAAACCCCTATCGGTATTTTCGATTTATCGACTAAAAATTTGAAGATTTCGTTGACGTGCTTAATATAGCTTATACTGTCGCTTCCGGTTTTCGCGGCCTTGGTTGCCATGACCCGCGATATAAAATAGCCTAATGGCAAACTCTCCACATGGTCGTCCTCATAATCCTGTTTGTTAAACATAGCATGACCGTGACCATGCTCGGCTACTAACCGGTTGTCATAGTATACACTTACGCCCCATTTCATACCGGGGAATAGTGTTGTGATATCCTTTTTTGTCACCTGCATGTCATGGTTGCCTGTGAAGTAAGTGGTTTTTTTAGCAATACCTTGCAGGGATGCAATAACTGCCGAATTACACGGATCCTCAAAGATATCATTCATTGAAGGCGGCATTTCATTTATAGGACATACCCAGTTATCGAACATATCGCCTAAAAGCACGATTTCATTGTATTCGTCCTTGCCGCACAGATAATTGAGGCATTTGGAAAACTCACCGGCATCAATATCAGAAAGCCATCTGTAATCATGCGAGTTGCTTTGGTTCTTATGAATCCATGTACTCATATGAACATCACTCAAAAAAACTTTTTTTATACTCATAAAATACATCCTCCCCCTTTTTTTGTACTATACTGATGCGATGTCCGGTATTTTTCGGTAAGTGTAGCACTACGCAACAAGCAAAGTAAATAATAA
>JADFXF010000089.1 GCA_015233685.1 Nitrospirota bacterium
ACCCGGCAAATTTGAACTGGCCAACGATGGCACTATCCTTCTTGACGAGATCGGGGAGATGCCAATGGGCCTTCAGGCCAAACTCCTGCGTGTGCTTCAGGAAAGGGAAATAGACAGGATAGGCGGAAAACACACCATCCCCATCAATACGAGGGTTTTGGCCACAACCAACAGGGACCTCAGAAAAGAGGCCGCGGCAGGGACATTCAGAGAAGACCTCTACTACAGGCTCAGCGTCTTTCCCCTTCACGTCCCCCCGCTGCGGGAACGCCCTGAGGATATATCCCTGCTGTCTGAGTACTTTGTCAAAAAATTCTCCGCCCTTCTCAACAAAGAAGTCAAAGGGCTGACAGAGGATGCCCTGAGTTTTCTCCTGAGAAATGAGTGGCGCGGCAATATCAGAGAACTGGAAAACGCCCTGCACCGCGCAGTGCTGCTTTCAAGGGGACAGTTAATTGATATATCAGATTTCATGCTTGACGAACCAACACCAGTGTTGAAAACCAGTCTGCCTGCTGATGACAACAGCAAACGCGGCATAAAGGAAATGGAGAGGGACCTTATCATGAAAACGCTCAGGGATGTAAATGGCAATAAGACAAAGGCGGCAAAGATTCTGGGCGTAAACGTGAGGACTATCAGAAATAAACTTAGCGAATATGGGAAAAATTTTCCAGATGAACAGTAAACTGTTGGAAATACGACGCTGTATTGACCCCTTTCAGACTTGGGGCGCGGCAAGAGTTATGTGCTATTATTCTATGATTACAGATAGTTATTGGCTATTATGTAAAGAATCAATTTAAGCGTTGGGTGTGCTATTAAGGCTGGCATGGTTATTGATAGGGTATTGTTAGTTGGTACTTAGATTTGGAGGAGTGTGTTATGGAATTGGACAATGGATTTGCAGACTTAGAGAAGCTTATAGGTGCCACCGCGCTACGCCACCGCGTGTTGTCGTCAAATATCGCCAACTCTGACACGCCCAACTATAAGGCGAAGGATGTTGACTTTGGTTCGTTTTTTGACGATCAACGGTTGAAGATGGACGCGACAAAGCCAATGCACTTTAGCAACGGCGCGCCAACATCGGCGTCAGGCCAGACGGTGGAGGATAACGCCCTGTTATGGGGTGACGGCAACAATGTCGAGGTTGACATGGAGCTGGCGAAGATGACTGAAAACGGCTTAAAATTCCAGGCGGCCGTAAAATTGGTATCGGAAAAGATAACGATGTATAAAAGTGCCCTGAAGAGGGTATAAAAATGCTGTCCAAAGGAGTTAGCGATGGATTTGTACGGAGTTTTTAAGACAAGCGCATCGGCCCTTGCGGCGCAGCGTGAGAGGATGAATGTCGTGGCATCGAACCTGGCAAACGCCCACACGACAAGGACAGACCAGGGCGGCCCGTACAAGAGAAGGGATGTGGCATTTCAGGTGTCGCCTGTGGATAAAGACCCGAACACGTTGAATAATGGCGTAAAAGTCTCTGAAATAGTAGAGGACCAGACGCCGCCCATGTTGGTTTACGACCCCACGCATCCTGACGCCAATAGTGCCGGATATGTGGCGATGCCAAATGTTAATGTGGTAGAGGAAATGGTAAACATGATGATGGCGTCAAGGGCATATGAGGCCAACGTGTCGGCCTTTAACATATCTAAGGGTATGTTCCTTAAAACGTTGGAAATAGGGAAATAGGGAGGTAGCTTATGTCTGACATAAAAATAAACGGCGCAAGCCTTGAAATTCCACAGCAGTTAAGGTCTGCCGGCAGTGGCTCTGCCAACAAGGGCGCTGACGACTCAGGCGCGGGCGGTTTTGACGCTGCCCTGAATGAGGCGTTCACAAAGGTCAACGCCATTCAGCAGGAGGCCGACAAGGCAGTGCAGGACCTTACTAAAGGCGGAGATGTCACTAACGCGGTAATGGCAATGCAGAAGGCCGATATGTCTTTCCAGTTGATGGTAGAAGTGAGAAACAGGCTGCTCACCGCCTACGATGACGTGATGAGGATGCAGGTGTAGTAGTGTCGTGAGCTAAGGCAGTCGGGTCGTACGGTTGTGGAAGTGGTGACGCGGTAGTACAGGTAGCAGAGAGGCGGGTTGTGCCGCGGCTGGTAGTGGCCGTGGCTTAGGCGGTGGTAGTTGCGATTATTTTCTGAGGAGTTTGCCCTGTAATGAAGCGGGGAGGCGTTTATCCTCAGACATATAGTCGGATTATTAACAGTTAATATAAAATGCGAGCGCAGGGCGATATGGCAAACACTATTGAAACGATAAAGAACTGGTCTAATAAGAAAAAGGTAGTCATCGCCTTATCTCTGGTGATGGGGATTGCGGCGATAGTGTTGTTGTTTTCGTGGTCTCAGATGACAAACTACGCGGTGATGTTTTCGAATCTTTCCGAGGGTGACGCGGGAAAGATAGTAGAGAAATTGCAGCAGCTTAAAATACCGTATCAGGTAACGTCAAACAGCATCATGGTACCTGCGGAAAAAGTCTATGACCTAAGGCTTCAAATGGCCGCACAGGGGCTTCCCCAGGGCGGTGGGATAGGGTTTGAGGTGTTCGATAAGGCAGACTTTCAGGCTACCGACTTCGTTCAGAAACTCAACTATAAGAGGGCGTTGGAGGGAGAACTTGCGAGGACTATATCTGCCCTTGCTGAGGTTGACAGGGCGAGGGTTCATCTGGCTATGCCGGAGAAATCCCTTTTTGTAAAGGAAAAACAGCCGCCTACGGCCTCCATACTCGTTACCTTAAAATCCTCAAAGTCCCTGACACAGGGTCAGATACAGGGCATCGTACACCTTGTCTCAAGCAGTATTGAGGGATTAAATCCCAACGATGTGACGATTGTTGACAGCAGCGGCAACATGCTGACGCGTCCGGTTGACGAGATGATGGGCCTTACGGGCACAGAGCTGGATTACCAGCGAAAATATGAAAGGGACATAGAGGCAAGTATTCGTGACATCCTTGAACCGGTGGTCGGCAAGGACAAGGTCAAAGTAAAGGTGCACTCAGAGCTGGACTTTTCGCGCACAGAGAAAACTGAAGAGACGTACGACCCGGATGGCGCGGTGGTAAGGAGCCAACAGACGACAAGTGAAGATTCTCAGACCTCTGCCCCGGCCGGTGTGGTTGGGGTTCAATCGAACCTGCCAGCAAAG
This sequence comes from Nitrospirota bacterium, assembly GCA_015233685.1. Classification (GTDB taxonomy): domain Bacteria; phylum Nitrospirota; class Thermodesulfovibrionia; order Thermodesulfovibrionales; family Magnetobacteriaceae; genus Magnetominusculus; species Magnetominusculus dajiuhuensis. Next base: position 3,176 of record JADFXF010000089.1, read on the forward strand.
ACCCCGCCGCAGTCACAGGGCGGACAGCAACAGATGAGAAAAAAGACCGAGACAATAAATAACGAAATCAGCAGGACAACAAGCCATATCATAGCCCCATATGGCAGTGTAAAGAAGCTCACGGCCGCCGTCCTGGTTGATGGCGTCTATGCGATGAAGGCGGATTCGAAAGACCCCAAAGATGTCGTTTATACCCCGCACAAGGAGGATGAGATAAAGCAGTATGAGAACCTTGTGAAGAAGGCTATTGGTTTTACTGAGGCCAGAGGAGACGACGTAACGGTAATAAACATGCCTTTTGAGCCGCTGCCAAAGGAGGAAATCCTGCCGGTTAAGAGGAGCTATACAGACTACATTAAGGATGGCGTGATGGTTACGAAGTATCTGGCGCCTGTGATGTTAGCGCTATTGTTTATCGTATTTGTGGTCAGGCCGATAGTGAAATCTCTGGGACTGGAGTCATCGCCGGTGGTAAAGGACCTGCCTTATTCCAGGGCTGGTGGCGGCACCGCCGCTGAGAGAGAGTATGAGGCCAGAGAGGGGGGGGCATTCGCAAAAGAGAAGGGCGTAAAGATGCCGCCCACTGAGGAGACGACCATTAAAAGAGAGATGACGGGCTGGTCTGACTGGGTGAAAGAAAACCCCTCGCAGGCAGCCACACTAATCAAGGAATGGATGGGCACTGAGGAGCCGACATAATGTCAAAAGAGCAATCAGACAGGAAAATACCGCCACCGCCTGCGCCCAAAGGGACCAGTTCCACTAGTCCCCAGAACAGAGAGGGATGGTCTAAGTGGGCGAAGGAACACCCTGGCGAGGCGGCAAAAATGATAAAAGACTGGATTGGCGCTGTGGAGGAGGGAGGATAAGAGATGGAACTGACCGGTTCAGAGAAAGCCGCGATATTTCTAACGGCCATAGGGGAAGACGCCGCTGCGGCGGTACTAAAAAGTATGGATTTTAAGGACATCGGCAAGGTTAGCTCAATGATGTCAAAGATGCAATCGCTGAAAGAGGATGAGATAAAATCAGTCTTCAAGGAGGCGTTCACGAAAATTGAGAAGGGGGATGTGTTCGTCGGTGGCGGTGAATATGTAAGGCAGATGCTGACTAAGGGCCTGGACGAAAAGACCGCGAAAAAGATAATGGAAAAGACCGCCGTTGAGGCAACTCTGGACTCACTGAAGAAGGTTGACGCGAAAAAACTGACTAACTTCCTGCTCACTGAGCATCCACAGACCATTGCCCTCATCCTTACCCTTCTTGACCCCGGACAGGCGGCAACCGTGTTGACGACACTGCCAAAATCGTTAAAAGTTGATGTTGCCATGAGAATGGCAACGACAGAGGGCATCCCTGCCGACGCAATCGGAGAGATAGAGGAAGTGCTCAAGAGCGAACTTGACCTTGACAGGAGCGAGGGCATTAAGGTGGGCGGCGTGAAGAAGGTTGCCCAGATTCTTAATTCTACGGACAAGGCAACGGAAGAGCTGATCCTGGAAAATATTGAAAGCCATGACTACGAGCTTGCCGATTCTATCAGGCAGTTCATGTTTGTCTTTGAGGACATTGTCAAGATAGCCGACAGAGACGTTCAGCAGATACTCAAAGAGGTCAGCACAGAGGAGCTTTCTCTGGCGCTGAAGACCGCCTCTGACGCGCTGAAAGATTTGGTGTTTAAAAATATGTCAAAGAGGGCCGCCGAAATACTCAAAGAAGATATGGAGGTAAAAGGGCCGGTCAGGGTCTCAGAGGTGGAGAAGGCCCAGCAGAGTATCATCAAGGCCACAAGGCGGCTGAGCGAGGCGGGTAAAATAACCCTGCCCGGAAGTGGAGAGGAAGAGGCGCTTGTTTAGCCATAAGGTATTAAGAAATTCCAATCTTGAGCGATACACGCTGCCCTCTCTGGAGACGCTTGAGTTCGAGGGTGAGGTCTCAGACCATGTGGACGTGCCGCCAGAGCCGCCGCCAGACCCGGAGGCCATTGAGCGTGAGGCAAGGCAAAAAGCGGTTCAAATAGAAAAAGACGCCCGTGAGCAAGGTTTTAAGGCCGGGCTTGTGGAAGGCCAAAAGTCCTATGAGGAAAAGGCTGCCCTGTTGATAGGGCAACTCAGCGGTATGATAACGCAGCTTGGGGAATTAAGGGAGAGGCAAACTCGGGAGGCCGAGCCGCAGTTGCTTGCGCTTGCCATAGGCATTGCAAAAAAAGTGCTCTATGCGGAGATTTCCATTAACCCGGAGATTATTATTGGACTTGTCAAAGAGGGCATAAACAGACTTGAAAAGATGGGCCAGATTACTATAAAGATTCACCCGTCTTTGCACGAGTTGTTTCTAAAGAAGATGCCCGAGTTTCATGAGTTGCACGTTGATGTGGTACTGGATATAGACCCATCGCTGCCGGTGAACGGTCCTTTGGTGGTTGGCCCTGTGGAAGAGGTGGTAATAAATATTGATGAACTTCTTATGAACACACTTGAAGATATGAGGCAAAATCTTGCAGCCCATTGATCTATCACCCTATATAAAGGCGGCGCAACAGGCAGAGCCTATGAGGGTTTACGGCAGGATAACGGAGATAACCGGTATCATGATCAAGGCCACTGGCCTGAAG
>JADFXF010000008.1 GCA_015233685.1 Nitrospirota bacterium
AGGCTATCATTGCTTGCATGCGCAAGCTACTAACTATTCTTAACAGCATCATCAAAACGGGGTCTCCATGGCAACTTAATTTTTCATAATATACTTGACAACACGGTTGCTTCACCCCGTAAATCTCGCCACGTTTTGTCTATCGCCAGGACGGGGGATTATCCCCTCGTTGGCGGCCTCATGACTCCGGCTTTGCTAAAAAAAAACTTGACGAACGTAGATAGGGCAGCGTACACTATGATGGCGGGGGGGCAATATGATTTAGGAGTCTTCAAGGATGATTGAGCAGTTTTTCACAAGCAATATGGGGTATGTATACCTTGTCTATGGATTTGCGTTTATATTCATGGGCGTTTCGATTCTTGTCCAACCTAAAACCTACGGCCTGTTCGTAATAGCAAAAACAATCTGGCTGCTGTCTGTGTTTGCCTTACTTCATGGCATAAATGAATGGCTGGATATGGTGGCATTTATATATCCAGAGTATGGCATCCTGAAGGTAACGAGTTTCGTTTGTTTAATGTCATCGTTTTGCTTCCTGTTTGAATTTGGCAGAGGTTTAGTTAAAACAGACGTGTCTCTGAACAAATTATCCCGATTGTTGCAATGGTGGTTAATGCCTGCGGTTTCAGTGGTTATCCTTGTTATCACATTTAATTCAAGAGAATGGCTCGTAACTGGACAAATATTATCGAGATATTTTATTGCATTGCCGGGGACTATCCTGACCGCAGTCGGCCTGAATGCCTATCGCAAAGAAACGGATAATATTGAAAGTTCAAGACTTGACAGATATAATAAATACATCAAGATTGCCACAGCATTTTTCATAGCATATGCCTTCTTTGCCGGCTTGCTTGTGCCAAAAGGTGGCTTTTTCCCCTCGAATATTCTTAATACCGGGAGTTTTTTATCTGTTGTCCATATCCCGGTTCAGGTGTTTAAGACAATTTCGGCCTTGATTATAGCCTTTTCCATCCTGGGCATGATCAGGATAGCTTCAGAGAGTCTTTTGGAGAGTGATATTTTTGAGGACACGGTAAATAAATATAATATTCAACTTGGTATAAATATACGAAATAATAATATTCTTTCATGGTTAACAGGTTTCTTGTTGATTACCTCCATAATTTTAATGATATTTGTAGTCAATTTGGTTAAGGATAGAGAAATGAGAAAGATTCATAATAACGCATTAGAGCGTATAAATATATACAATAGATATTTAAAAGATAAAATAGGTAATAACGCAAAATTCCCTAAATTACTATCGGAACGTCCTTATGTCATAGAACACATGAAACATCCTGATAAAAGAGATAATATAAATGACTATTTATATCAATTCAATGAATCTATAGGAGCAGCTATAACATACATTGTTAATGTCGATGGTATTATAATTGCGTCAAGCAACTATAATACCACCTGTAACTTGGTAGGAATTAATATTAGTCATAAAGAATATTTTAAAGGTACTATAAAAGGTATTACTATTAAGTACATGGACATTGGAGCTCGTACAAAAAAACCAGGTTTATTTATATCACATCCGATAAAGAATGATAAGGATATAATCGGAGTTGTCATAATAAAATTCAACTTAGAAACGTTCATACCCTATAAGGTGGATAGCCATGAGTTGTTTTTCATCGTAGACAACAACGGAGTTATTTTTCATTCAAGTGATGAGAGATATAATTATTACACTGAACTCCAATTACCGGAAGATTTATTACAAAAGATTAAGGATAGTAAACAATATGCCGACGAACCATTATTGCCGTTACCAATTATAAAGAAATCAGAAGTAAATCATTTAACATTTGTTACGATGCGCCATCAAAATCAGTCAGGAAATGGATTTACAGACGTAGAATATTTGGAAGAAAGTATATATGATAATCAATATGAATGGAATGTGAGGTTATTTGCTGATGTTTATAACATTGGAAGATATATTGATAAATATATCATATTGTCGTTTATGTCAATAAGTTCAGTTTTGAGTTTATTTATGCTGGTAATTTATAGAAGTAAAGCAAAAACAAAATTAATGAACAATTATATGAATTATTTCCTATATACATACAGGAAACTATCAGAACAAAATCAGACAGTACAAACCAATGCAAAAAAGCAGACAATAATTAGCGCTGCCCTTAATATATCACTGTCGAATGATTCATTTGAGGCAAAACTACAAATGATATTAAAGACGATCTTTTTATTTGGACATCCGATGAGTTCAATACAAACGAAAGGTTGTATATTTATTTCTGACGAAAAATCTCATGTACTTCAGATGGCAGCCTCTCATGGCTTCAGCGAGGAACTGGTAGCTGTGTGTTCAAAGGTTCCATACGGTAAATGCCTGTGCGGGTTGGCGGTGTCTACTAACGATATGGTGTTTTCATCGAATTGTAATGACGATGAACATCATATAAGATTTAAAGGAGCTTCTGCTCACGGACATTACTGCTTACCCATCAAGTCATCTACCGGAATATTGGGGGTAATAAATATCTATACGAAGGCGGAATGTCAACGGAATGACGATGATGAGCAATTCTTAACGAGTATCGCGCATATACTTGCTGTGGTAATTCAACGCAATAAAGAGATGCAGATATTGGAGATGGACAGGTCGGCAAGTGTTACAACGCTGGCGGCGGGTATAGCGCATGAGATAAACAATCCGTTATCGTTTATTAAGACCTCTGTAAGCACATTAAATAAATATCTCGTAAAAATTGAATCTTTTGTAAGACATTCTCAAATATCGCCCTCGCACGAATCCTTGTCAGGGGAACAAATAGAAGCACCGAAACGAGACAAGATACTGGACATGCTCTCTATGATGGGCAATAAGATCAATTCGTCTAACAGGGGCATAGAGAGGATTATGGAGGTCGTCAATGCCCTGAAGATGTTTTCACGTCTCAACAAGGAAGGATTTACAGACGTTGACATCAACAGGTGCATTGACGAGACATTGTCAATACTAATAACTGAGAGCCGTAACGTGAATATTATTAAGGAATATTCAGAGCTGCCTCCCTATCTCTGCGAACCGCAGGCGATGAACCAGTGTTTTTATCATATAATAGAAAACGCTATTCACGCTGTTGATGTTGCCGGGACAGGCAATATAACAATATCTACTTCGCATATACCTGTGGGCGAGGCTCAGGACGAAACAATTCAGGTCAGGATAGCCGACGACGGCGCAGGCATGTCAGAGGAGACAGTGAAACGCGCGTTTGTCCCTTTTTATACGACAAAAGAGGTGGGTTCGGGCAAGGGCCTGGGGCTGTCCATAGTGGATGGGGTAATAAAACGCCACGGCGGCACCGTTGATATAGAAAGTACAGAGGGCAAGGGGACATCGGTAACAATACAACTGCGCCTTGGTCAGAATGTTTAGCATACCTCATAAAACGTTTTGCCCATTTTTTTTGTTGGGAACTCCTGCGGCAAAAGATACCTTGACAAAATAATTATAAAAGTATAAACTTCCTATGGGTCGGATAATGACAGAATGAAAGGGATGTAACGAGAGCCATGACGATGGACGAGAGCCGTGACTATGAGCGAGAGCCGTGACTATGATTGAAAAGAAGATACCTAATCTGAGGCCGGTACAGAAAAAGAAGCCGCCGTGTCCGGCGACGATGGCCTTTGAGGCGTTTGCCAAGGCCTTTGAGGGGTTTGAGCAGACCAAAGTCGAGAGGACAAAGTGCTGGGAGTTCTTTAAGTGCGGGTTGCACAAGGTGGGGTTACACAAGCATGGGCAGTGTTCGGCGTTCACTAAGTCCGCTGGAAGGCGTTGCTGGCTGGTCGCTGGCACACTAAGCGGGACAGAGCCGGAGTGTGAAGTCGCCCGAACCCTCAAAAGTTGCAAGGACTGTGAGTTCTATCAGAAAGTAAAAAAGGGCGAGATATAATTTAACGGCTGATGAAGCACCAATGGACGCGAAAAAGTGGACGCGAAAAAGTGGGCGCAAAAAAGACAGACGCAAATGAGCGGTTACAAAAAATTAACAGACTGGCCGCCCCATGCTGGCCGCCCCATGGAAGCTAATGTCACTGCCTGTCGCTTTACAGGCACTGGCGGTGTGGCGTTACATGTGGGTCAGGCAGTAGGCGGGGCGCAGTGATGAGATCGGAGGCGGTGACAAAGGCAGGGGTGCAGTGATGAGAGCAGGGGCGCATATTGACAGGCAAGGCGACGGCTTTGGCAGATAAGGCCGCAGCCTTAACCTCCATTTCGGCAGAGGGGGGTGCCTCCACATCAGGTGGCGGTATTCACATTGAGGTTGATGCGGCGTGGGGCAGGTCGCTCCTTAAAATGGCCGATGAGCTTATCGGCATATCAAAGGCGACAGAGACAGAGTTCCTTGAGCTTGGGGCGAGTTTGCAGGATTTTTCCTTCGCGTGCATAGAGAATTCCGCTATGGCCGGCAATCTCGTAAACGCAATAGAAAGCGGAAGCGGTTTTAATGTGCATTCTCTGAAGGAACTCTTCGAAACGGTTTACAGTGAGATAGACACTTCCTCTAAACTGATACTTGAAGGTTCCAGGGAAATGAACCTTATTATAGACGACCTTAATAAGGTATTAGAGATGGAGGAGTTTTTTAAGAAACTGTCTAAGACCATATCCATCATTGGCACGTTGATAAGGATAGAGACGGCGCGCGTGGGCAACGCGGAATTCAATATTATGACTGATTTGGTGGATACGCTGGCAAGGCAGATATTAAAAGGTACAGATGAGATAATCTCGTCCGTTAGGACGGCAAATAGGAGCGTGGTGGAAGTAAATGAACAGCTTGCGCCATTTATTGAGACTGCCGACAGGGAACTTGACTCCGTTAAGAGCCGTGTTAATGTTATACTGGGAGAGTTGGACGCGATGTCAACACAGGCCAAGTGGCTGTGTGAGAGGATAAGCAACAGGGCATATTCCATCTCGCCGGAGGTTGGCGAGGTAGTCGCCTCAATTCAGTTCCATGACATAACGCGCCAACAGATAGAGCACGTCTCAGAGGCATTTCACGAAATAGAGGCAAAAATCGGGACATTCGACTCTGAAGACGAAAACGGCAAATTCGTCCTGATAAGGTGGGTATCGGAGGTCATAAAGATACAGATAGGCCAGCTTAATTTCGTCCTCAATGAGACACAAAAGGCCGCCGTAACTATATCCGGCTCTCTGTCGAAGGTTTCAGAGTTGTCAGAGGCACAGGCCGAAGACGCCATAACGATAACCGCTGAGGAGGAATCCGGCAATAATAAGATAACACTGGTGGGCACGGCGTTGGATGCCCTCGTCAAGGTACTGGTTGCGGTTAATGATATGACGGTAAACCTGCTTGAGTCAATTAAGCTTACCAGCACAAACCTTCAGGCGATGACCGGCCAGGTGGCAAATGTCGAGTCAATAAGCGAGAACATGAATCTCCTTGCGATGAACGCGATGATAAAGGTATCGCGCGTGGGGGCTGCCGGAAGGGCGCTTGGCGTTCTCGCCAATGAAATAAGCAATCTGTCAGAAAACGCCAACATCAGGATATCAGACTGCGCGGGGTTGATTAACTCAATACTCAAAAGGTCAGCACAGATTAAGACATACCTGTCAGAGCAGTTGCTCTCTCGTTTAGAGACATCAAAGACAGTTGCTGTGCAGACGCGCCAGGCCATCGAGACTGTTATGGAACAGGATAAGGAAGTCATCTCGTCAATGAATAAGATATCGGCAAGCGCGGCACAGCTCAAGGTAGACATAGAAAACGTCATAAAAAAGATCAATTTCAGCAACATAATACAATGCACCGTCACTGAGGTAATAAGTGAGCTTGAGAGAATCCTTGGCGATGTAATGGCAACAATCCCGGGCCATATACACGATGACGTAAACTATGCGCCTGATTTAAAGGAGATGCTCAGCAGATATACGATGCAATCAGAAAGAAATATCCACACAGGCGCCGCGGCTTCGGAGGACGGGGACGCGATGCTTTGGGGTGAAAGCTGTGCAAAGCCTGACGATGGGGCAGGCGACAATTTTGAGTTGTTTTAATAGAAAGATTTAATGAATGTCTATAAATGAAGGTATAATAGTAAGGAGGAGAATAAATGAGTGATTTTCAGTTGAGTAAATCAGGGGAGCTGAGAATTTCGGGCGATGTGACAATTCTGAATGCCGCAGAGGTGAAAGACGCGGTATTGGGGGCGCTGAAAAATTCAAAAAATGTTACCATAGATATCAAGGGTATTGAGGGAGTTGACTTGTCCTTTCTTCAGATATATTTTGCGGCAAGGCACTCGGCTGAGGCGTCGAAAAAGGGGCTGTCGCTTATAAATCCGCCGGAGGGGTTTTTGAGTTTGATAGAAGACGCCGGGTTTGACCGTTATTTTAATTTCCCGAAATCGGAGGCCGCCAATGGCTAAGGTAATAATGACAGTGGATGATTCAGCAAGCGTGAGGCAGATGGTCGCCTTTACACTGAAGGGGGCTGGATATACGGTCGTAGAGGCCGTTGATGGCAAGGACGCCCTTTCCAAACTGGCCCAGACACAGATAAACATGATGATAACTGATTTAAACATGCCAAACCTTGACGGAATAGGCCTGATAAAGGGAGTGCGTGCAATGCCGGCCTATAAATTCATACCGATAGTGATGCTCACAACAGAATCGCAGGACAGCAAGAAGCAGGAGGGCAAGTCTGCCGGTGCCACGGGGTGGATAGTAAAACCATTTAAGCCTGACCAACTGTTGGCGGTGGTAAAGAAGGTACTGGGATGATTGGCGAAGACGATGGATTAGACGCAGGACGGGAGGCATTTAAAGAGGAGGCCGCCGAGCTTCTGACGGAGCTGGAGACATCCCTCTTAGAGCTTGAGGAACACCCAACTGATGAGGATTTGATAGGGCGCGTGTTTCGCGCCATGCACACGGTAAAAGGCTCAGGGGCGATGTTCGGATTTGACGACATAGCCGAATTCACACACGAGGTGGAGACGGCCTTTGATATGGTCAGAATGGGAAAACTTGCCGTCACTAAGGAACTGACAAACCTGACACTTCGTGCGCGCGACCAGATTCGCACGATGATAGAGGCCTCTGAGGGCAAGGCAACCGTTGACCACAACGTCTCTAAGTCCATAATAGGCTCCCTGCAGCTTTTGACAAGGGGTGGCCAGGCCAAAGAGGTGCAAGGACAGGAATCCGGGGAGACCCCAGCAAAAAAACCATCTAAGACCGACTCAGCAGACGGCGCCCACTCAATTACATATCGAATAAGATTCAAACCCGCCGCTGACCTTTTTGTAACAGGAACGAACCCTATATTGCTGCTCAATGAGCTGCGCCAGATGGGAAGCAGCATGGTGATAGCCCAAACGGACGCCATCACGCGCCTTGAGGAATTCAACCCGGAGACGTGCGCGACCTACTGGGACATCATTCTGACGACCACTCATAGCGCTAATGCCATAAAAGACGTGTTTATATTTGTAGATGACATGTGTGACCTGCACGTTGAGGTAGTTGATGAGGAAGGGGAATACGACGAGGGCGAAGGGTACATGAAACTCGGCGAGATATTGGCGGCGCGCGGCGACGTAAAGATAGACGAGTTAAAAAAGCTACTGGGCAAGCAGAAAAAAGTTGGAGAGATACTGGTTGACGCCGGGATTGTGGACAGTGGGCACATAGAATCGGCCCTCGCTGAGCAGCAGCACATAAAGGAAGTCCGCGAACAGCGGCAGAAAACAGCCGACGGCGCGGCAAGCATAAGGGTGCCATCGGAAAGGCTTGACAAGCTCGTTGACCTTGTCGGGGAGCTGGTTACAGTGCAGGCAAGGTTGAGCCAAACGGCGGCCATAAACGGTGAGGTCTTGCTTACCTCCATAGCCGAGGAGGTGGAGCGTCTTACGTGGGAACTGAGAGACAGCACGATGAGCATCAGGATGCTTCCCATAGGGACGACATTCAGCAAGTTTAAGAGACTGGTGCGCGACCTTTCCAATGATTTGGGCAAAGAGATACAGATGACCACAGACGGGGCTGAGACCGAGTTAGATAAGACGGTCATAGAGAAACTCAACGACCCGCTCGTGCATATAATAAGAAACAGCATAGACCACGGTGTGGAAAGGCCTGACGTAAGAGAGGCCGCCGGAAAACCCAGAATGGGCACGGTGCATCTGTCGGCGGGGCATTCGGGTGCGAATGTCCTGATAAAGATAGAAGACGACGGGGCAGGGCTGGACAAAGAGAGGATATTAAAGAAGGCGATAGACAACGGCCTCGTGGCGCCGGATGCCGAGCTGTCGGAGAAGGAGATATTCGGGATGATATTTGCTCCGGGTTTTTCCACCGCCGCGAAGGTAACAAACGTATCTGGGCGAGGCGTTGGGATGGATGTTGTGAAGAAAAACATAGACGCCCTTCGCGGTATCGTAGAGGTAAAGAGCAAAAAGGGCGCGGGGACGACTATAACGCTGCGGCTCCCCCTGACGCTTGCCATAATAGACGGCCTGCTTGTGAAGATAGCCGATGAGGTCTTTGTTATCCCGCTGGCAGTGGTTGAGGAATGCGTGGAGCTGAGCAAAAAAGACATCGAAAGGACGCACGGCAGGCATGTCTCAAACGTGCGCGGTGTCCTGATACCGTATATAAGACTTAGGGAGCATTTCCTTATTGACGCCGAAGAGCCTGAGATGGAGCAGATAGTTATAACCGAGGTTGAAGACAAAAAGGTGGGCTTTGTTGTAGACTACGTAATAGGAGAACATCAGACGGTAATAAAGACACTGGGAAGGGTTTTTAAGGACATAGAGGGGGTCTCGGGGGCGACCATACTGGGCGACGGCACGGTGGCCCTGATTATGGACATCCCCAGTCTGGTACGTTCTGTGGCAAGACACGAGCCTGCGATTGCAGAAGCCGTAGGCGTTTAAGGAAAAAACAATAAAGAATCGGGAGGTACCTGGAAATGTCAGCAACCGCAACATCCGAACCGACACAGTATTTGACATTTGAGTTGGAGGAAGAGACGTTTGCCCTTGATATATCGAAAGTCAGAGAGGTTCTTGAGTTCAGCAGCGTAACAAAGGTGCCGCGCACACCGGAGTTCATGCGCGGGGTAATCAATCTAAGGGGAAGCGTTGTGCCAGTGGTTGACCTCAGATTAAAATTCGGAATGACCCGTACGGAAAAGACAGTAAACACCTGCGTAATAATCGTGGAGGTGTCATTTGAGAGCGAGTCAATGGTGCTGGGGGCGTTGGCGGATTCCGTGCAGGAGGTAATAGAGCTTGAACCGGAGAAGATAGAGCCGGCCCCAAGCATAGGGATGCAGTTGAGGACTGATTTCATAAAGGGCATGGGCAAGCGTGACGAGGAGTTCATAATTATTCTGGATATAGACAAGATATTTACCGCAGACGAACTGGCCTTCGCGCAAGAGGCAAGCCAATCAGCGGCATAGGGTAGGGCGATATGGCAGACGGTTACGATGACGTAAGACGCGACACCGCGGTTTTGTCTGACAAGGTGTTTCGCCGCCTTAGCGATTTTGTGCAAAACGAAGTGGGCATAAAAATGCCCCCCGCGAAAAAGACGATGCTTGAGGCTCGTCTGCAGAGGAGGCTTCGCAAGCTCGGCATCGGTTCATTTGAACAGTACAGCGATTACGTATTCAGTCCCAAGGGTACCGAAAGCGAATTGGTTCATATGATAGACGCGGTGACTACGAACAAGACAGATTTTTTTCGTGAGCCAAATCATTTTGACTATTTAACGAGGCACGCCCTTCCGACGCTTATCGAAAGCACAGGGGCGGGGGCAATGCGCCCGCTGATGCTATGGAGCGCCGGTTGCTCAACAGGTGAGGAGCCTTATACGCTCACAATGGTCCTAAGTGAATTTGCAGAGAGGGCACCCGGCGGGCGGTTCAGCTTCACTATAATCGCAACAGACATTTCCACGAAGGTACTGGGTATAGCAAAAGAGGCAATATACGACGAGGAGAAGATTCAGCCCGTACCGATGCCGTTGAGGAAAAAATACCTCCTAAAAGGCAAAGACGTATCAAAGAAGCTCGTGCGTATTGTGCCGGAGCTGAGGCGCAATGTAATATTTCGCAGGCTGAACTTCATGGATGACGACTTCGGATTCAGAGAGACGATGGATGTGGTATTCTGCAGGAACGTGGTAATATATTTTGATAAGCCTACGCAGGAGAGGCTTCTTACGAAGTTCGCAAAGTACTTGCAACCTGACGGCTATCTTTTCATGGGGCATTCGGAGACTATTGCGGGCCTCAGCGTGCCATTTACGCAGGTAGCTCCGACCATATACAGAGTCAGAAAATGAAATTTAAAGAGATGGGATTGCCGCTAGTGTTTCTCAAACCCGGCGAGGTCTATATAACCGGGAAACCGGCACTGGTGAAAACGGTGCTGGGGTCGTGTGTATCAATAACGATGTTTGAGCCTGCGCGGCGTACTGCCGCTATCTGCCACGGTATGCTTCCGGACTGCGTTGGGGAGGGCTGTGGTGAATGTCCTGAGAAACTAAAATACGTTACTTGTTCCATTAAATATATTCTCAACAAGATGCGGGACAGGGGGGTAAACGCCAGGGACATTGAGGTAAAGGCCTTTGGCGGAGGCGATGTCCTCACGTATAAAAATTATGACGCTAAGGCAACAGTGGGAAGGCAAAATATAGACGCGGCGCTGGAAATCCTTGGTGCCCTTGGCCTTAAACCTAAGACATCCGACCTCGGCGGCGACAGAGGGCGCAAGATTTTTTTTAATACACAAACAGGCGAGGTTTTGCTAAGAAAATTGAGGAAGACCGCGGTGGAATGTGGCAGGGTAACTTAATGAGTAAAATATTGGCAATAAAAGGTGGACTATGAGAGATAAAATAAAGGTACTTATAGTGGATGACTCGGCGATAGTGCGCCAGACGCTGTCGGATATCCTGTCCTCTGACCCTCAGATACAGGTTATTGGAACTGCGGCAGACCCGTTTGCCGCGGCAAAGAAGATACAGGAGGAGTTGCCCGACGTAATAACGCTGGATGTGGAGATGCCGCGAATGGACGGCCTGACTTTTTTAAAGAAGTTGATGAGCCAGCATCCGATACCCGTGGTGATGTGTTCATCGCTTACGGAAATCGGTTCTGAGACTGCCTTAAAGGCGATGGACCTTGGTGCCGTTGAGATAATAACCAAGCCGCGCATGGGTACTAAGCAGTTCATTGAAGAATCCAGGATGACAATCTGCGACTCAGTGAAGGCTGCGGCCTCATCAAGGCCGAGGCGTATATCAGCGGTAAGGACTGAAAAAATGGTTGCCCCAAAGCTGACCGCGGACGCGGTGCTGGATAAGCCGACATCGAAGGCGATGATTCAGACAACTGAAAAAGTGGTAATCGTGGGCGCGTCAACAGGCGGGACAGAGGCGCTAAAGGTATTTTTGGAGGACTTTCCCACGGATTGTCCGGGTATCGTTATTGTCCAGCATATGCCTGAGCACTTTACCGCCGCGTTTGCAAGGAGGCTGGACAGCATCTGCCGAATCTCTATAAAAGAGGCGCAGGACAACGACACGGTTATCAGAGGCCATGCCCTCATAGCCCCCGGCAACAAGCATACGCTGATAAAAAGAAGCGGTGCCCGCTACTATGTAGAGGTGAAAGACGGCCCGCTGGTAAGTCGGCATCGCCCGTCAGTGGATGTGTTGTTTCGTTCGGCGGCCAGATATGCCGGCAAAAACGTCGTAGGCGTCATTATGACCGGAATGGGAGACGACGGCGCGCGCGGGATGCTCGAAATGAAGGAAGCCGGGGCAATCACCATAGCTCAGGACGAGGCGTCATGCGTGGTTTTCGGGATGCCCAACGAGGCTATTAAACTTGGCGGTGTGGATAAGGTAATGCCCCTTGATAGAATAACCCGCGAAGTCCTCAGGCTTTGTAATTAATAGGGTCAATCAACCGTAGGGGACATACGCCCCGGCGGAAGAGGATTATGACACAGTCTGTCTGCAGGAATGACGGACGTCAACACAGACAGACTTATTGCACTGCGATGTTAAGCCGGGGTCTCCGGTTTTGGAACCAGAGTGGCCAGCATATTATATACAAACAGCATAATTGACGCGGCTTCCATGAGGCCAAAGATGGTGCTGTAAGGGGAGATTGTATAGCATACAACCATGCCGATTAATCCTATGTTTGCGAGCCAGAACTGTGCCACGGCCGCCTTGCGGCTTTTTATCACGCGACCGGCGAATCGGGGCAGCACATGATACCCCACGCCGTATATCATCATTGTTACCCATCCTAACAACATCAGATGCGAATGAACGAATTTCAATGTCAAATGGGCGGGGGAGGCCATCATCATTATGCCGAACAATGACGATATCCCCAGATACACAACGCTTGCAATTATGAAATTCTTTACATAACTATCCATCTCTCATTCCTCCACTAAGTAGTATTTTCTTCTAATCTATACTACCAGTTCGTATGGGACAATACCATGATAAATATCATAAACGGTTAATAAGGGCATCCCTCATAACGTCAACGGGGGCGGGGGCATTCGTCCAGAGTTCAAACGCAAGGACGCCCTGCCAAAAGAGCATACCGAGGCCGTTTACCGTTTGGCAGTTTAGTTTCTTTGCCTCAACAAGAAGCGGCGTGTCCTTATAAATAGCGTCGCATACGACAAGACCTTCTCTTAGTAATGTCTTATTGATAGGAAGCGGGTCGCCGGGGTGAAGCCCAAGCGGGGTGGCGTTTATTAATATGTCCGAGTTGTTTATGGCATCAGTTGATACCTCGGCATGGACATCAGGACTTACTTTTTTTAACTCGCGTACAAGGGAGTTTAATTTTGGCGTGTCGGTATCGAAAATCCTTAATACAGCCGCCTCTTTTGCTATGTAATATGTTAAGGCCCTTGCCGCGCCGCCTGCCCCGACCATAAAAACCCTCTTATTGTTTAAGGTTACGCCAGCCTCTTCCATGGATTTCATAAACCCGCGCCCGTCTGTATTGTGTCCTAATAGTCTGCCCTCAGAGTTTACAATCGTATTTACCGCCCCAATAAACCTTGCCTCTTCATGTATCTCGTTGAGGAATTGGACGGCCTTTTCCTTGTATGGAATTGTAATATTCGCGCCAAGAAAGTTCAACGCGCGTATCCCGTGTATCGCATCTCCCAGCATAGTAGGGGCAACTGGGAACGCTAAGTAGCGGCAGTCCAGCCCGATTGCCTTAAACCCAGCGTTGTGCATGGCCGGAGACAGGCTGTGCCCTACGGGATTGCCTATAAGTCCCGCCAGTCTGGTATGTGCTGTAATCATTATTAATCCACCTCCTCAATAGCCCTTATCAGGCCGTCAAATGAAGACTCTATGATTTTTGTCTTTACGCCGAGTGCCTCTTCCACAAAATCTGTTGTGGTGTCATCAAGGAACACGCTTTGGCCGTCGCGCAGCGTTACATCAGGGATAAAAATTATCTCATTCACCCTTGTCTGCCCCATGAAGGAACGCACAATGTCTCTGCCTGTCAGCAGGCCGGTTACGGTTACAGTCGTGCCAAAAAACTGATTCTCTACGGGGACTACCCGTAAATCCACGCCGACCTTCTTATTTAACTTCTCTGATAATTTTTTAAGATATGGATAAAACGACATGCCGGTAAACAGCGATATCGGGGTTGTTGGCACATGTTTTAGTCTTTTAAATTTCCCAGCCCGATGTAAGAACTCCGGCACCATGCCAACGCCGTTTTCCTTTTGGGGCAGTTCGCCGTAGTTTTTCAGGGGAGGGAAGGGGTGTTCGCCCTTGAGGTACAGCTCATCGGCGGCATAGACAAGCTGCTCACCGTGTTTTTTCAGGAATTTCTTCTGGAATGCCTCAATTGTCGAAAGCGCCATTATAGCGTCCTCTTTTGTGACGGGGTTTATCTTTTTATTTCCATAGACGGTTAACCCCACGGGCACTACGGCTATTGATGACAGATATGGATAGAACTTTCTCAGGTCAGTTATTGTATGTTCAAGGTCGCTGCCGTCGTTGTACCCGGGGCAGAGGACTATCTGTGCGTGCAGTTTTATCTTGTTTTTTGTCAAAAACCGGATTTCCTTTAAGACATCCCCGGCCTTCGCGTTGCCAATCAGCTTTTTTCTGATCTCTTCGTTTGTGGAGTGAACGGAAATGTAGAGCGGGCTGAGCCTCTGCTCTATTATCCTTTGCTTGTCTGCGTCGCTCAAATTGGTAAGCGTTATATAACTTCCATAGAGAAACGACATACGGTAATCCTCGTCCTTGATGTAGAGGGTCTTTCTCAGCCCTTTGGGGAGTTGATTGACGAAACAGAACAGGCAGCGGTTCTTGCATATTGATATTTTAAAGGATTTAAGCTCCAACCCCAGAGATCTGCCATCGGCTTTAGTGATTGTTTTTTCAAATATTTTTCCCCTTCTTTTGAGCAGCAGGGAGAATTCCTCATCGTTTGAATAGAACATGAGGTCTATTTCGTCAGCGATTGCGTGTCCGTTTATGGAGATTAACTCATCCCCGGTCCTGAGTCCGGCCTCGTGAGCCAGTGAACCGCCTATGACCGCCGATATTGTGCTAGGCATTAGTGTATATTAGCCCCTTTACTATGTAATACAGCCCTGAGGCAACCGTCAGAATGGCCGTAACCCAAATCAACACAGTCTGGTCTGGCAGCAGCTCACGAAAGTTTATTCTCAACAGGATGTAAGCCAGGAGTATCATCTGTGCCGCTATGGCCGATTTCCCAAGTATGCTTGGTCTTATGAATACTACATGGTGTATCATATAAAACAAACCCCAGCCCAAAAGCACAATCAGGTCGCGGCTTATTATGGAGATTGTAAGCCATGTGGGGACCCACCCGTATATAGCAAACAAGATGAAGGATGTTATGAGTAAAAACTTGTCGGCCATAGGGTCAAGAAATTGCCCAAGCTTTGTCTGCTTATTTGTGACGCGGGCAATCAGGCCGTCGAGGGCGTCAGTGACGGAGGCCATGACAAATAACGCAAGGGCGATGTCATACCTCTTGTAAATCAGCGTAGAGGCAAAAAAAGGTATTGCCACTATCCGTAACAGTGTCAGTGTGTTTGGTATGTTTAGTACGCCCATATTCACCTTCAGGGTATATTTAATGGTATTGAGTTGCCTTGTAATTCCCGGATCCCGATTGTCTTATAGCATTGGGGCGTGCCGGTTTCCATAATAGAGTGGAGTTTAAGCGCGTGGCAGCCCTCTAACTGTAAGGAATAGACGCCCGCGTTTTTAACCGCCCTCTGAAGCGGCCGCTTATACTGCCCCAGGTGCCTGTATAAATATCTGGCCTGACAAATGCCAAGGTCGGCGTATATTGAGCCGCGCACATCCAGCGTCTTTTTAAAGCGCGCCGCTGCCGCCTCAAAGAAACCCTCGCCGGTTACGACCTCAGATACCATCAGCTTCAACATCCCAATGCTCCACAGCGTGTATGCGGAGCTTACCGTGTCGCCAATCTTGCCATACATATTGAGGGCTGTCTTAAGATGTCTGAGTCCATCGCCATATGAACCTTTCATTCTCAGTGCGTTGCCTATGCCGCAGTGCGAATAAGCCGTGCCAAAGCGGTCTTTATTTGAAGAGAATATATTGCCGGCGTTGGTATAACATTGAAGCGATTCGTCATAGAGGCCTTTCATGCGATATGCCCCGCCGAGGCCGCATTGGCAGTATCCGTGGCCGGAGGTGTCATTGAGGGCGTTGAACATCCCCTCTGCCGCGGTAAAAGCCTCTATTGAGCCGTTAATATCGCCCTTCACACGTAGCGTACCAGCAAGTGCCCATGTGCTGAAGGCAGCCCCTGCGTGGTCGCCTGACTCCTCGTAACGCGCCTTTATCTGTGTTATATCATTGAGGGCTTCCTGCCAGTGGCCAAGTGCGCGCCTTGAGAGTGCCCCGCCAAGCCGGGCGTCAAGGGCGGCGTCCTCTATTGACGCCTCAGTGGCCGCCGCCGCCGCCTTGGCGTAATTCTCTGCGGCAGTCCTGTAATTGCCCGTCATTCGCTGCGTGTCCGCGATTGAGGTAAGACACTCAATGTACAGGCTGTTGTTGGGTGCCTCTTCTTTTAGGGCGGCCTTGAGCGCTGTCCGCAGGATTTTGGCCGCCCCGGCGTAGTTTGATTTGCCGCTCTGGTATTGCGCCCTTGTGATGAGAGTTTTAGCGTCCATATGAGTTTGTCTTTTCCTTTATGGCCTGAATGGTTTCCTTATAGTTTTTTGAATTATAAAAGGCGGAGCCCATGACCAGTATATCTGCCCCTGCCGCGGCAACATCAGCGGCGTTGCCAACCGTTACGCCGCCGTCCACCTCTATTTTAACTTCGGTGAGGTCTTTTTGAGTTATCATGGATTTCAGGGCGGCAATTTTTTTGAGTGAATGGGGGATAAAACGCTGCCCGCCAAAGCCCGGATTTACCGACATCAGCATGATTACGTCAGCGTCTTGTAAGGTATTCTCCAGAACCGACACGGGTGTGGATGGATTAATGGAGACGCCCGCCTTTGCCCCTAGTAACCTGATCAGGTTTAGTGTGCTGTTGAGATGTCTGTCCGCCTCATAGTGGACGGTGAGAATATCTGCCCCCGCGTCAATGAAATTCCTGATAAACCTGTCTGGCCGCTCTATCATCAAATGTACGTCAAGGGGCAGTGTGGCGGCCTTCTTAATCTGTTCCACAATAAAATACCCTATTGTAATGTTGGGGACGAAGATGCCGTCCATGACGTCAATGTGAAAAAAATCTGCCCCGGCCTCTTCGGTTTCTCTGATTTCCCTGCCTAATTCCAAAAAATTAGCAGACAATATAGACGGCGCTGTCAAGACCATAATTATTGCTCCTCTTTTTCTTTAGTGGCAGACATCATCACATGGACTAGGCCGCCCTGCGCTAATATTGTCCCCGATTCGGGGGTTTGGCTTGTTATGTGTCCAGCCGTGCCTGTAATATCTATTTTCAGGCCAACAGACGCCGCAAGCTGCTCTGCCTGTGCCTTGTCCTTACCTGTGAAATCAGGGCAATAGTACGTTGCGGCAACTGGTCCCTTACTCACAATCAGCGTAATGTCATTGCCGCTCCTCTCATCCGGCCCCGGTCTTTGCGATATTACCAGCCCCGGTCCTACGGTGTCTGAGTGTACCTCTATTACCTTGCTTATCTTCACCTTGCTCCGGGCTACCGTTTCCTCTGCCTGCTGAAGCGCAATCCCCCTCAGGTCTCCCATAAACTGATAGCGCGGCCCCTTGCTCATCAACACAGAGACCGTCCGTCCCTCTTTTATCTTATTGCCAGACGGTATGTTTTGTTTCACTATATGGCCTGCCGGCACTATGGGGTCATAGTCCTCCCCTTCAACTCTCAAATAGAGCCTTATGCCGCTTAACACCTCATTTGCCTCTACAAGATTTTTTAATTTCAAATCCGGCACCTCAACACTCTTACTCGTCGTCAGGAGGGCGAATGTCACATAACCAGCCAAAACCGATATGGCGATAAACAAGATTAAAAAAACCGTCAACCTTACCAGAGTTCTCATCGTTTAGCTTTACAGTATGACATTCCCTTCATCCTCTGAGTCCATAGTTCGCGACCACCGACACCCCAACACGGCGACACCACCGTGATAAAGAATACACGACTTGGGTGCGTTTTATCAAGTGTCTTATGTGAAAAATTAGGGAATAATGAATTTACCCTTACGCCGTCATTCCAGAGTCCGTCATTCCGGACGCCGTCATTCCAGAGTCTGTCATTCCGGCTTGTCCGGAATCTTATTTGGCTTGAGGACATAGTGGAGAGACAGATTCCGGACAAGCCGGAATGACAGACTAATACAAGCCGGAATGACGGCAAGGCAAGCCGATTGAGACAATTTTTTGCCGCTGATTGAGACATGTTATTGTCATGGCGTGAGATAATTATTGACATTGTCCCATAAAAATGTTTATTTTATATACAGAAGAGGTAAGTATAGCGTGTGAATGAGGATGTTAACGCTGTGGCTGGGCTGGTAAAAGAGGCGGCAAAAGAGGTGGCAAGAGATGTTTGAGAAATTTACTGAAAGAGGAAGAAAAATAATCATATATGCCAAGGAAGAGGCTGAAAACAGGCAGAACGATTACCTTGGCACAGAACACCTGCTCCTTGCCATACTAAGGGACAAGGACGGCCTGCCGGTGGCTATATTAAGGAAGATGGGCCTTTCTACGGAACATATCAGAATTGAGGTGGAGCGCAATCTGCCCGCGGGGACCAATCTCCTGACCTTTGGAGAGATACCGTTTACGCCACGCGCCAAAAAAGTCCTTGAGCTTTCTGTGGAAGAGGCGAGGCTGCTGGGACACAATTACATTGGGAGCGAGCATCTGCTGCTTGGGCTGATAAGAGAAGATGAGGGTATAGGTGGTAAGATTTTAAGGAATCTTGGGGCAAATCTACTGGGGGCAAGGCAGCTTACGATAAATCTCTCCATGCGCACACAGGCCTTTACCAAGATGAAGAAAAACACAACCCCCGCGCTGAACGAGTTTGGCCGGGACCTGACGGCAATGGCGCAGGAGGGCATACTTGACCCTGTCATCGGCAGAGAGGACGAGGTTGAGAGGATTCTCCAGATACTTGGGCGCAGGATAAAAAACAACCCGGCAATAATCGGCGGCCCCGGTGTGGGCAAGACCGCCATTGTAGAGGGCCTTGCGCAGAAAATAGCCTCCGGCGATATACCCGAAAACCTCGCGGGCAAGAGGATAATCGCCCTTGACCTTGGCGCCCTCATAGCCGGCACGAAGTACAGGGGACAGTTTGAGGAACGCCTGAAGGTAATAATGAAAGAGATAAAGCAATCTGACAATGTCATCTTATTTGTTGACGAGCTGCACACGTTAATAGGCGCCGGGGCCGCCGAGGGTTCAGTAGATGCCTCAAGTATGTTAAAGCCTGCCCTCTCAAGGGGTGAGATACAGTGCATTGGGGCGACAACATCAGCGGAGTTTAGAAAATATATTGAGAAAGACGGCGCCCTTGAGCGCAGATTCCAGCCCATTTATATTGAGCCTCCATCGGTTGAGGATACGGTAAGAATACTGGCCGGCCTTAGAAACAGATACGAAAGCCACCACGGCGTGAAACTTGCCGATGACGCGCTTGCCTCAGCCGCCCGGCTTTCAGACCTCTATATATCGGACAGAAATCTCCCCGACAAGGCCATAGACGTTATTGACGAAACAGGCTCAAGGATTAAACTTAAGAGGTTCACGCCTCCCATGGAGCTGAAAGACATAGAGAAAGACCTCGGTAGGCTAAACAAGGAAAAGACCCTCTTTCTTCGCCTTAACGACATTGAAAAGGCGGCCTCAATCAGGGGTGAAGAGGAGAAACTAAAGCGCATCTATGACTCCATACAGAGGAAATGGCAGGAGGATCTCAACAACGACGTCCCTGTGATTATCGAAGAGGACATAACGTACACGGTGTCAAAGATGACCGGCATCCCTCTGTCCAGATTGGAGGAGAAGGAGACCGAACGCCTTCTGAACATGGAAGATGAGCTACACAAAAGAGTGGTCTCGCAAAACGAGGCCATCACTGCCATAAGCAGGGCAATCAGGCGCTCACGCGCTGGAATCAAGAGCAGAAAAAAACCCGTCGGGTCGTTCTTCTTTCTTGGACCTACGGGCGTTGGCAAGACAGAACTGGCAAAGGCCCTTGCTGAGTTTCTCTTTAACGATGAGAAAGCACTCATCAAGATTGATATGTCCGAGTACATGGAGAGGTTTAACGTGTCAAAACTCACCGGCGCGCCTCCCGGCTATATCGGTTATGAAGAGGGTGGGCAGCTTACCGAGAAAGTCAGGAAGAAACCCTATTCGGTGTTGCTCTTTGACGAGATAGAAAAGGCTCACCATGATGTCTTTAACGTCCTTCTTCAGATACTCGACGAAGGGGTGATCACAGATAATTACGGCAGAAAGGTGGATTTTAAAAACACCGTCATCATCATGACATCTAATCTTGGCGCAAGGATTATTGAGAAATCAACGCCGCTTGGATTCCAGAGGAGTGCGAAGTCGGATGTCTATTCGAAAATTAAGGACAATGTCATGGACGAACTCAAAAAGACATTTAATCCTGAGTTCATCAACAGGGTTGACGACATTATCGTATTCCATCCCCTGGACAAGCCCGACCTCTACGCAATCATTGATTTGCTGATAGAGGAGACGAACTTGCAGCTCATTGACCATGACATCGCAATTGAGCTTTCTGACGAGGTCAGGGAATGGATTGTCGAAAAATATTACCAGCCCGCCTATGGCGCAAGGCCGATGAGGCGAGCCATTCAGAAAGAGATAGACGACCCGCTTTCTGAGGAGATACTAAGGGGCAGATTTAAGGATGTCCAGACAGTAAGGATAGTCCTCAGAGACAACGCCCCCGTGTTTATCGCGGTTGAAGAGATGCAGTATATACCGGCTGGCGTTAACTAATGAAGACAAAGGCGATTATATTAATCGTTATATTTGCTGTGGCTATTCTTATATTACAGGTCGGCAGGCAAGAGGGCAGGCGTGGCTCCAAACAACTGGTCGAGGGCCAGGAAGCGCCGCTTTATAAGCTGGCCACACCTGCTGACGGCAAGATAGTTTCTGCCGAAGATTACAGGGGTAGGGCGGTGATTGTCAATTTTTGGGCGTCATGGTGTGCGTCATGCGTAGCTGAGATGCCTTCTTTCCAGAGGTTTTATGAAGCCAATAAGTCCAACACTTCGCTTGTGGTTATCACTGTCTTATATAAGGACAGCTATGACGATGCCCTGAAGTTAATGAAGGAAAATAAGTACGACCTGCCAGTTTTTCTTGATGACAAAAGCGTCAGCGCGCGTGCCTTCGGTCTGACGGGTGTGCCGGAGACATTTTTTATAGACAAACACGGTGTACTTTTTAAGAAGGTTCTTGGGCCTATCGAATGGGAATCCCCGGATTTAAAGGAATTAGTCAAAGAACTCCTCTCTAAGGCCTGAACGATGCCCAGAAGGGCTAACTCTGAGCTGGTCAAATCAACAGAAAGGGTGGATTCAGAAGATACGCTTCTCTTTGCAGGATTGTTATACGCGGAGGGCAGTTCGTATGAGTTGCTCAGGCAGCGACTTGAGGATTTGTTTTGTCCAATCAGGCTGGAGTCTGCTCAGAAGCCGTGGGATTATTCTGAATATTATAACGAAGAGCTTGGTGTCCCTATTATGAGGCGTTTTGTAATCTTCGACACGTTGATTCGCTCTGAGACCCTGCCTGATATAAAACTCAGGACAGTAGAACTGGAAAGGGGCCTTTCAATAAAAGGAAAGAGGCAATACAATGTAGACCCCGGTTATATTACGCTGTCAAAACTCGTCCTGGCCACTACGAAAAACTACGCCCACAGGATTCATCTGCGTGACGGCATATATGGGGAGGTAACTCTGCTTTTTAGGGGCAATTCTTATGTGCCGAATGGTTTTTCATATAGTGATTATAGCGAGACCGAATCAGTGGATTTTTTTAAGAAGGGAAGGGAATTGATTCATAAGTCTATAGTATCGTCATATTGTCTCTGTGGATGACCTCGTCGGAGTACTTAAAGCCGAGTATGGCTTCGATTTGTGAGGTCTTATGGCCGATGATTTTAATGAGTTCAGCATTGTCGTAGTTTACAAGGCCCTTCGCTATTTGTTTGCCGGTTGAGTTGACGCAATAAACGGCATCACCCCTGTCAAAGACACCAGAAATGGATTTAATACCAGAGGGCAGCAGGCTTTTCCCGCCGCTTAAGATGGCCTTCGCGGCACCGTCGTCGAGGGTGAGCCGACCCTTTGAGCGAATGCCAAAGGCAATCCAGCCCTTTCGTGCGCCGTATTTTTTTGCCATTGGTTCAAAGCGTGTGCCTGGCGGGCTGCCGTAGAAGATTGTTGATAGAACATAGTCAGAGTTGCCGTTTACTATGTTGACGGTTATACCGTCTGCCGAAGCCATTTTAGCGGCTACGAGTTTCGAGGACATCCCGCCCGTACCGCATTCGCTTGCTGAGCCGCAGGCCGCTTTTTCCATCTCCGGCGTGATTTTTTCTACGGCTGGAATAAGTTTGGCTGATTTATTTTTCATGGGGTCGGCGTCGTAAAGGCCGTCCACATCTGACAGGATAACTAGTCTATCAGCGGCTAAAAGAGAGGCGACAAGGGCGGCAAGCCGGTCATTATCGCCGAACTTAAGCTCGTCTATTGACACGGTATCGTTTTCATTGATAATCGGGATGATATGAAAATCAAGCAGGGTTCGCAGCGTATTTCTGGCGTTTAGATAGCGTCGCCTGTCGGAGAACACATCTCTGGTAAGCAGCACCTGGGCTACTTTTTTATTGTACAGGCCAAAGGCCCTCTCATATGCCCATACAAGGGAACTTTGCCCGGCGGCCGCGGCTGCCTGTTTTATGTTGATGTCGTTAATCGGTCCTTCTATGCCGAGCTTGCCCCTGCCTGCGGCCACAGCACCGGACGATACGATTATCGTTTGATGGCCAATGTCGCAGAGTGCCGATATGTCGCGGGCAAGGCGATTGATTACGGCTTCGTTGAGAAGCTCCGGCGTGGTGATTATACTGCTTCCGATTTTGATTACTATGGTTTCCATGCCCTAAGACATTGAGGGCGCTGCCCTCAAACTCCCGCAAGGAGGGTAACCCTCCTTGACCTGTATTTTTACACGTATTTTTTTGCGGCGAAGCCGCTGTTGTATCGGTAGTATATCGCTAGTATATCTCTTTAATTTTGTCGTATATCTCGTTGGGCTTTATCATCGCACCGCCAGGTCTGCCGTAAAACAACACCTCAGCCTGCCCATTTATAGCAAGCCTCACGTCCTCTACCATCTGCCCGGAGTTAAGCTCAACGACCATGATTTTCTTCCTGCCTTGCCGTACCAGCAGCCTGAGGGCATCGTCGGGATATGGAAATAGTGTTATCGGCCTGAAAAGCCCAACCTTATATCCCTCGCGCCTAAGCGCCGTAATCGCGGAGTAGGCAATCCGCGCCGCAGACCCAAATGCCGCCACTACCACCTCAGCATCCTCTGTGTCTATGGACTCAGAGCGCGTCTCATATTTTTTCATCGCGTCATATTTGGCCTGCATCTTGAGATTCAGTTCCTCAAGCTCATTGTCGCCCATGTACAGGGTTTTAATAACGTTCGGCTTTCTGTTTAAACACCCCGTCAGCGCCCATGTCTTTTCGGGAAGGTCTGGCTTAACATATGGAGTTGGCGTAAAGGGCTCCATCATCTGCCCAAGAATGCCGTCGGCAAGTATCAGTACGGGGTTTCTGTACTGGTCTGCCTTGTCAAAGGCAAGCATTGTGAGGTCCCACATCTCCTGAACATTGTATGGGGCATAGACGAGCAGCCTGTAGTCTCCATGCCCACCGCCCTTGACTGACTGAAAGTAGTCGGCCTGAGAGCCTGAGATATTGCCAAGCCCCGGACCTCCACGCTGGATATTCACTACCAGGGCCGGAAGCTCCGCCCCCGCAAGAAAAGACAACCCCTCCTGCTTTAGGCTTATCCCCGGCGAAGACGATGACGTCATCGCCCTCACTCCCGCTGCCGCCGCCCCGTAAACCATATTGATGGCGGCAATCTCACTCTCCGCCTGGATGAAGATACCATTAACATCAGGCATTCGCTCAGACATGTACTCAGGTATCTCATTCTGAGGCGTTATTGGATAGCCCGCATAAAAACGGCACCCCGCCGCAATCGCTGCCTCCGCGATGGCCTCATTGCCCTTCATCAACACCTTGGACGATGGCGATTGCTTTTTTATAGCCCTATTCCCCACTTTCGAAATAAGTTTATTTCACTGATTCAGCTTACGCTCAAAACACACGACATTGTAACATAACGCCAGCATTGGCCGCAACTAAAATTGTATCACTGTCTTGTCTTGTTTGACAAATAAAATTCTGTGTGCTATACTGACATAGTTGAGCCGCTAGCTCAGCTGGTAGAGCACCGCCCTTTTAAGGCGGGCGTCCTGGGTTCGAATCCCAGGCGGCTCATAAAGTGTGTCCCCATCGTCTAGTCCGGCCCAGGACATCGGCCTTTCACGTCGGTAACACGGGTTCGAATCCCGTTGGGGACGCCAAATAAATACTTATACACCGGAGGCTTAACTTTCAGAGGCTCAGCTCTCAGCACCCCTCTAAAACAGTCTTACGAGTACCTCTTCGTCTTTTTCAAGCCCACGTCTGTCGGACGGGATTTCTATTACGCCGTCAGCCGTCACAAGTGTTGAGATGAGTCCAGATTTGCCCAGTATGGGCTGTGCGTATAGTTTACCGTCTTTATTGAGGATTTTTACCCATATGAAATCAGTCCTCGCCGGTTGTGACGCGATATTTGACGTGAGCCTTGCCCTGATGATGTTGTGATATGTTTCGTTGAGTAGTTCGCCGGTAAGGCGTTTTAAAACTACTTCTTTAATAAATACCTCGAAACTGACCGTTACGGCGGCGGGATGTCCGGGGAGGCCGAAGACGGGTACGCCGTCAACGCAGCCTGCGATGAGGGGTTTGCCGGGCTTTACAGCAACGCCGTGAAACAGGACGCCAGGGCTGCCGAGGCCGTTAATAATCCTCTCTGTCATGTCCATCGTGCCTACGGAGCTGCCGCCCGTGATTAAGACCATTTGAGACGTTTTAATGGCATCTGAGACAATGGCGCGTATGGCATCGTAGTCGTCCCTATAAATCCCTTTTCGCACTGGCGTTGCACCATTGTTTAAGAGCAGGCCGCTTAAGTTATATGAGTTAATGTCCCTGATTTGCGCGCCGTTAATCTGCATTGACGGGGGGATAATCTCGTCACCCGTTGAGATAATGGAAACAATGGGCTTTCTATAGACCAATACCTCAGAGATGCCGATTGCTGCAAGCGCACCCATGTCCTGGGGCCTGATTTTATGGCCGCGGCAAAGCAACGCGGCTCCCTTAGAGACATCTTGCCCCTTTTGGATGACATTGTCACCGGGGGCAAGTGCCCTCAATACCTCAATGTCCGAGTCGCCAAAGGGCTGTGTGTGTTCAAACATTATGACCGCGTCTGCGCCGGAAGGAAGCATCCCGCCGGTTGGAATCCTGGCCGCTTCACCATGTGTAATGTGAAAATTAGGGGTCTTACCCATGATTATCTCATCTGTCACTTTAATGTACGCGGGCAAGGTCTCAGTTACGCCGAATGTATCCTCCGCCTTCAGCGCATATCCATCCATCGTAGAACGAGCGTAATGAGGCACGTCCTCATTTGAGGTAATTGACTCGGCCAGTATCCTCCCGCAGGTGTCCTCTATGGGAGACTTTTCAATTGCTGGAGCTGTGAAAACGGTATTGCTGAGCAGTTCAAGGGCCTTACTTAACGGGATGGCATCCGCCCTGCCAAGCATATCAATCATAATTTGTTAATGGGATCCTGCAGAAAGAGTTTTTTATAAATTGAACCGTGCACTATTTCACCCGCCGGCCTGTATTTCGTAACCGAAGAGGCACGCCCGTTTGTTATGACGTCAACAATACGTTTTAGCGATGTGTCAGTAAGGTCTTTAATGGCCTCAGTGGGGGGGCTACAACTCAAAAAGAACGATTTCTCAAACAGATTGACAAACGACATGGACGTAAATAATGACATATAGACGAGACTTTTGAAGATTCTCTTGTTGGCCTTGTAAGAGAAAAAGGTATTGGATATGGAATGCTCAAGGAACTCATCGTTGCGTTTCTGGACGCTTCGTTTGATTGCTACCGCGCGCAGCCAGTATTTTTTGTTTATAAGGCTGTCGGCCTTGAGTTCGTATATGGTGTGTTCTATGTTCTTTTTTTCTTTTGTGAGGATTTCATGTGAGACGGTATCAGCGGCGAGGTGGCAGAGGTAGCCGTAGCTGAAGGCCTTTTGCTGGGCATTACGGGCGTTGTCTAAAAGGGCGAAGCCGAATTCCCACGTGTGGGAACTCCCGATTTGAGGGAGATATTTTTTACCGAGGACGATGTCGGCTATTATGTTTCCATAGAGGAAATCTTCTTTGAATTTTTTTATAATCACGTATATGGCCGGAGGAAGGAGATACGGCAGGGACAACACCTCGCTGCCCAGATACATATGGGTCAGCGGCCCCCACGCGTAACCCGCCGTTGGTATTGCTATAAATCCCAGCACAACAAAGGTGAACAGCAGCATCGTCCCTATATTCTATAACATTCCCGCCTAAAATACTATAACAATCTCACTCCACGACATTTCTAACTAAACTTTCGCACAGGGAATAATGGATTTACCCATAGTCCGTCATTCCGGCTTGTCCGGAATCTGTCCCTCCACAATCTCACCAGCCAAATAAGATTCCGGACAAGCCGGAATGACGACAAGGCAAGCACTGTGGATACAATTTTCCATCGTGGAGTGAGTATAACAATAATTTATTCCGTGAGATGTAAAGAGTGCTCTGCGCGGCCTTACCGGGTAATTAATGTGGTAATGGCGTCCAGTAATTCGTCGAATTTATATGGTTTTACCAGGGTGCCGCAGAATCCGAATTCCTTGTAGTTGTCAAGTATGTAGTCGTTCGAATAGCCACTGGCAACAAGCACCTTGACCGATGGGTTTAACTTATGTAATCTGGCAATGGTGTCTTTTGCCCCCAGGCCTTTGGGAACGACAAGGTCAAGGATAACAACATCAAAGACGGCGTTGTCAACAAGAGACTTCTCATAAATAGAGATGGCCTCAGAACCTTCCTCAGCCAGCGCGACCGCAAAGCCGAACTCATGGAGAAGCTCAGCCGTAACCTCCCTTATATCGCCGTCATCGTCCATGAAAAGTATATTCCCACGGGACGCGGCGCCAACTGCGTCTGTTACACTATCTCTCCCCAATACATTCTCCCCGGTACAAGCAACTCAACGAAATAAGCAACTCAGCCAAAGCCGCCACATCATTAAACGCCAAAGCCGCCACATCATTAATTGAACCGCACCTACAGTAAACAGCACCTACATAGCGACCTCTTGTAGCAGTCTAACAAAGTTTTATTAATAATGCAAGAAAAAAATTGTTGAAAGAAAAAAAAGGCAGCACGATAAGGTTATTAAATATGCCTGTCCTTTAGTGTACAATAAGATACACGAGATGCCAGTGAGGACGAGTGAATGAAAAAGGGCAGCGCTGTTAAAGTGACGCTGTATATGTTTATTGTTATCACGTTGATACATATAGGAATCAGCATGGCAATACCGGCCTTCCGTTTTAATTCTGGCTTTAGCTATTCAACACTCATGGAGGCCGACTCTCCGGAGGCCAAAGACACCGCACCATTTCCTCCTCCGATGTATGTTGCAGAGCGGCACGTTGGTATGCCCGACAATTTGAGGGTCTATTCGTTTCTCGGTAATCAGGCACAAGAGCAATTTTCTCGTTGGTACGTTGCCCGCGGTGATTTTTACATTATGACGGGTGGGTTTCCTTTTTTGGATGGCAATGACGTGCAGGTGGAGGTTAAGTCGGAAAGTCTGATGAGCGAAAGGCTTGATTTAACAGATAAAGTAAATCCTAAAAATGTCATGGTCATGAGGAAAATACACCTTAACCGGCAGCGGGGACCATACAAGGTCAGAATAGTGGCAAAACAGGGCGCGCCCGGCAGTACAAATACATGGTTTGCAGTGTCTGAGCCGTTCGTTATTACGGGGAAGACTGGCGAATTGATGGCTGTCCTGAGGATTTTTCTTTCTGTGTTTGCCGCCGTGACATTGATACTGGGGCCGGGGCTTGCCATCAGGACATTACTATGGCAAAATTCAGTTTTCAGGGCGGCGGCGTTTATTGCCGTGCCGGGGGTGCTTATTTTGGCCATATGCGGCCTGATATGCTGGAAGGAGGCTCTGAGGATAAATCCGCAGTATATTGCGGCGGGGTTCAGCCTGATAATCTTATTTTTCTGTTTTTTTGTCCTTGGCATCAGGAGTGCCTCCGCGTTAGTTTCAAATGCGGAGTGGAAGGTCATCGGCATTGTATTTATCGTCGTATTAATAGCGGCGGCAAAGGGGAGTTATTCTGTCGGGCCGTTTGAGGAGATGTATGGAGGCACCATTTCCAGGACGCTGGATGCCGGAGGGCGTCCTGACAGCAGGATTCAATACCATGTGGTGCAGTTAGCGGGCAATGGACTTGACCCGTACAGCAGGGCGGGCAGTAGATATTTCTACCCGTGGTCGTTTTCGTCGCGCACGCCTGTGGGCGGGTTGACGGCGGCCTCTCTGGTGTTTTTGGCAGGTGGAAAGCCCCCGCCTGGAATGCCTTCGCAGGCATGGGCACCTTTTGACAACGAGGGGTTTGCCGTATATCGGATTGCTATGATAGTGTTGTCGGCGGCGTGTTTGTTGGCCATGTTTAGTGTGGCCTCTGTGCTTGCCGGGGAAAGGGCAGGGATTATTTGCGTCTTACTGATGGCGCTGACGCCGTTTTTTATTCACGAGGTCTATTATTCATGGCCTAAACTTGTGGCGTCTGGCCTTGTTATGGCGGCCTTATATACCGTGGTCGTTAAGCGCCCGCGGCTGTCCGGCCTTTTTCTTGGACTGGGGTATTTGTTTCATCCTATGGCTCTCTTTTCACTTCCCGTTATCCTGTTCGTTTTGATAGCGGTGGAGAAGGATGGTTCACTGAGGGATTTAATATATGTAAAATATAAAAAAATAGTGATAGACAGCAGTTTTATCGTTATAACCTGCGGGTTGTTTCTTTTTTTCTGGGAAGTAGTCAATGTGGATTCTGACCGTCAGGCGTTTTTTCTTCAGTACATATTGATGTCCAATGAAAAGCTGGGCGCCGGGCCTTTGGCATGGGTTACTTCACGCCTGCAGTCGTTAGCCAATACGGTCGTTCCCCTTTATCTGTATATTCATATGGGCGGCGCGCAGGAGGTCAACTCTTTAAATGGCCGGGTGCCCGGCATAATACCATTTTGCTTTCAGTACTGGAACACGGTGCCGTTTGGTTTTGGGCTGGCGGCGGCAGCGTTGTATATTAAAAAGATGTATGATGGCGCGCGGGTGCATCCGGTTGTGTTTACTGCGGTGGTGGCGGTTCCTTTTTTTGCCTTTGCTGTGTATTGGGGGTTTAATGTGACTGGTTTGATGCCGGAGGGGCTTCACGTATGGGTGATGAGTGTGATTTTGTTTATGGTATGGGTGTGGAGGCCGTTGGTTGTTACGAGGGGACAGGCCATAGTGTTGTCGCTGCGGGGGATTGAGGTCATGATAATGCTTATAGCGCCTATCTGGTTTTCTATGGATAGGCGTCTTGATGAGATATATTTTATTAATGACATTATTATGCTTGGCGTGATGTTTGGCGGGACGGCCCTGCTTGTCAGGAAGACGTTGGCATTCAGTCAGTAATATTTTACAACATTATAACCATTATTTTACTGTTAACATTACCACAGCCTCTGCTGCTGCAAAATATTGTAAAAAAGGAGGGAAAAAGGACTACGGACTTGGGACGCACACCCGCCCCTTTGGGGCCTGGGCTATGAAAAATATAAGGACTTACTGTAACTTAAAAAGGACAAATTTTTGTCTTGACAACCGGGTCCACTATAGTTACTTCAATCCGAAGAGTTTGTAAATCATATCCATCGAAAACGGGGTGCTTAACAGGACAAGTATAAGGAGCAGCAGGAAATAAACCCTGACCCTGCGCTGAAGGGATTTCACCTTTGCCCTTATTCT
The DNA here is from genome assembly GCA_015233685.1 of Nitrospirota bacterium. Classification (GTDB taxonomy): domain Bacteria; phylum Nitrospirota; class Thermodesulfovibrionia; order Thermodesulfovibrionales; family Magnetobacteriaceae; genus Magnetominusculus; species Magnetominusculus dajiuhuensis. Next base: position 29,941 of record JADFXF010000008.1, read on the forward strand.
GGCCTTTTCCTCGTCAAGTTCATGTTCGTACAGCTCTTTTAACTTAGCGTATTCGGCCTTCAGCGACATATATTCATTTCTTATGTCGTGATATGAGTCTTTGAGGTCAAAATAATCGTCCTTTAAATCGAAGTAATCGTCTTTCAGGCCATAGAAATCGTCCCTTAAATCAGTAAAACCCTCTCTTGCGTTCGAAAAGTCGTCCTTGAGCGCACCATCGTCAAACGGCTCGTTCGGATGGCCGCCTCTTGTAGTTACCGTGGTCTCAGAGAGTTCTCTGAAGACATCGGCCACTTCTCTGGCCGCCCTTTCGTTGAAGTCGCCTGCCTTATATCGGGCGAAGAGCTTGATAATATCAACTCCAGCCCCGTCTATCGGCCCGCCGTCCATGCGCCCCCTGCCTCTGGGACTGCCATCTGTCGGGTCGCCGTTTCTCTGTTTGAAGTCCTTAGGGTTGCCGCCTTTGGGGTTGATGCCCTTGGGGTTGCCGCCTTTGGGGTTGCCGCCTTTGGGGGCATCGTCCATAGGGTCATTGTCTATGGGTGCGCTGTTCATAAAGTATGGTATATCAATGTGGAGAAAAAAAGCAAAGTATTTTTTTTATGAGGTGTAAAATGATGCCCGTGTCCATGACGGCAATCATGTAAATTATTGGCGTGGAAATATTATAATGGTATAATGAATGCAGTTATGAGGTGTGATGTATGAAAGAAAGTTGTCCGGGCAGCAGTGAGATAAGAAATCCATACCCGGAGGAGCTGAAATGTTACTACTGCGGGCACGTAAATGAAATCTGGTCTGACGAGACCGAAACACAGTGCAAGGGCTGCGGTAAGACAATCAGCAGAGAAATGAAACCGACATGTCTTGATTGGTGTCCGGCCGCAAGGGAATGCGTCGGCCTGGAGAAATATAACAGGCTAAAAAAACCATCGGGGCAAGATGGCCATTGAGCTGGTTATATTCGACCTTGACGGCACGCTCGTTGATTCTGTTGCGGACATTACATGCTCATTAAACCATGCCATCGCCGAAATCGGCGAGAAGAAGGTTTTTACACTGGCTGAGGCGAAAAGGCTTGTAGGGGCTGGGGTTGAGAATCTCTTAGTGAAGGCCGTCGGCATTAGCGATAATGATACGGTCAAAAAAGACCTGTTGAAAGGGCATTTTATTTCGCATTACACACAACATATAGCCGACCAATCAAGGCCGTATAATAATGTCGTAGAGACATTAAGAACCCTCGCGGGGGTGAGCAAGGCGGTGGTCAGCAATAAACTTGAGTTGTTGTCAAGGAGATTGCTTGATAAACTCTCCATGCTGCAATACTTTGACGCCGTGTATGGATATGACACCTGCGGACAGCGCAAACCCTCACCCGTACCGATTCTCAGGCTGATGGAGGCGCTTAAAAAAGATACTAACCAGACGATAATCATAGGCGACAGCGGCTCTGACATAGAGGCCGGGCGTGCCGCCGGAATTAAGACCGTCGCGGTCAGCTACGGCTACAGGGCGGTAGATACGCTGAGGGAGGCGCACTATATCATAGACGACATGAGCGAAGTCATTCCAATAATCAGGGCGTTATCCTAAAGGGTATGGCGCGCCGATGACATACGACCGGGCCTACTATGCGGCTCGCGGGCAGAGCGGTGGGCGTGTGGCATTTTGGTTTTACTACCGCCTTGCGGCAAGCTATGTAAGGCACGGTTGCGTGTTGGATTATGGCTGTGGTGGCGGGCGGCTTCTGAGGCATTTTAATACGAAAGACTATGAGACGTATGGATATGACCCATCACAGGACGCCCTTGATATGGCGAAGGAAAATACGGTATCAGGGCATTTATTGGGCGATAGGGATGGCCTGCCCGCTGATAATTTTGATTTGGTATGCGCGATTCACGTCCTTGAGCACATAGAGCAACCCCTTGAAACGCTCCAATTCATAAGGACGCTGCTCAAGCCGCGGGGTGTTTTGCTGTATGTCGTGCCAAATATCTCCGGCATTGGGCATACACTAAAGAAGAATAACTGGATTGGCTATGGCGACCCGGCGCATGTATCGTTGTTGCCGCAGGAGAAATGGATAGGGCTTACTGAAAAGGCGGGATTTAAACTGCTGAGGACGGGAACGGACGGGCTTTGGGATGTGCCATACATAGAGGGGATTCCACTGTTCATGCAGAGAATGATATTTTATCCCGCCCCGGCCGTGCAAGTCATGGCGGGGCGGCTGATTTTACCTTGCCGATGGGGGGAATCACTGATTGCCATTGCCCAAAGGAGCATATAACATCTTGTAAAATAAGGAATATTGGCTGGGAGTGTAAATTTAAATTTTTTTTCATAATTTTTCATTGACAAAATCAGACGATATGTAGTAGTGTATGAAGGTGTAGAAGTGCATAGTACAATTCGCAAAATAAAAGGATCAGCAGGAGGTATGTTTATGAAAGGAGGTATGTCTATGAGTAGTGTGGTGAGGAAGATGTTGATGTTGTTGTTGCCGGTTATTGCGTTGGCATTTACCGGTTGTGCGGGGATGGAGTTTGCCCCTAAGAGGGCGGTATGGTATTACCCGCCGGAATTCCCGGCGGCAGATAGGGCAATATCAAAGGCGCGCGTAGATGGTAAAGACAAGGAGTGTCCAAAGGAGTTTGCCGCTGCGGTAAAAATGAGAGACGATGCCTATGACGTTTATTTAAGCTGCAAGACACAGGAAGGCATAGATATGGCTAAGAGGGCTATCGCAATGGCCGGTGAGTTATGTCCTAAGCCCCCTGTACCGACACCTTGTCCGGCGTGTGAGCAGCCAAAACCAACGCCTGAAAAAGCGACTGAAAAAGAAGTTGCCGTAATCAGAATCGTAAACTTCGACTTTGATAAGTATAACATCAAAGCGGTATTTAAGCCTGAGTTAGACATGGCGGCCGAGATCATAAAGAAGTACCCGAACCCGAGCATTACAATAGACGGGTATTGTGACAACAAGGGAAGCTATAAGTACAACATGAGGCTTTCGATAAGAAGGGCTGAGGCAGCAAAGGCGGCTCTTGTAAAGAACGGTATAAATGGTTCCAGTATCAGAACCGTAGGCCACAGCTATGACGACCCGATTGCCGATAACAAGACAGACGCGGGCAGGGCGAAAAACAGACGCGCTGAAATCCACATAGTTGGTAAATAAGTAGTATTTTGAATATCTCTGTTGTTTAGGAGCTGAGGGGACTGTGACAAGGGCGAAGGCCCGGTTCACAGTCCCTTTCTTTTTAGATGAGATTGTTAGAATCTCCTGGGAGTCAATTGCAAAATACTGTGACTGTCAGTATCTACATCATTCTGGATTCCCGTTTTCACGGGAATGACAGACAGGGGAAGAAGGAATCATGTTGTCATTCCTGCGAAAGCAGGAATCCAGTCTGCAGAGGTGGACATAAAAGGGACACATTTATTTATTTTTCAATTGGCTCATGGAATTAAATAGAATATTATGAATAAGACTATAAATAATATCCGCCCCCTTTTGGTTCAATACGCGGTTGCCGCATTAATTAACATAGCCTATGTCGTTATAATGTTGTCTAATGGAACTACTTTTTACAATCTCCAAATGCCTGAGGGGAAATACGCAAAAAATGCTATGAATGGCACAGACGTAATGACTTATGTGCAACCTGCGCGAAATTTCCTTGTTCACGGCGTTTTTGGGACGGGCACTGACGCTGATTATCATCGGACTATCGGGTATCCAATGTTTCTATCTTTTTTTATGAAGGTGTTTGGAAATGTTTGGCTTTATGGGGTGTTTTTTGCTCAGTCACTGTTGTTTGCCGCCGTGTATCCCATGCTTTTTATAATTAACAGGGAATTGCTCGGCGGTGGGGATAGGGTTTTCTATGCGGCGATGTTGTTTTTGACTGTCTCAGGGTGTTTTATCGTAACTACACCTGTTGTGCTTACGGACATGTTTTTTTCGACGATTTTTATGTGCGGGTTGTGCCTTGGGGTCATGTCGGTTGTGAGACAGCGCCTGAGTTATTTGATACTCCATGTTGTGTTTATGGGATATGCCGCGGAGGTGAGACCGACGCTTGCCCTGTACCCAATATTAAACGCGGCTGTTTTGATTATTGTGGCGCGCAGGGCAGGCGTCATTAATACAAATAAGATACGCGCGTGGATAGCCGCCGCAACGCTTGCCCTGATGGTTGTTTGTAATGGGCCGGCGATTAGAAATTATATAAATCACGGGTTTTTCGAATCCACTGACATAGTGGCAATCAATCTGTATGACTGCCTGATGGTAGAGGTGTTGTTTTTGGAGGGCAGGGTAGATATATACCACACGGCAAACCGTGAAATAGCCCAAATTGCCGATGTGCATGAGCAGATTAAAAGAAAAAAGGCCGTCGCGTTTCAGGTCTTCAGGGATTATCCGGCAACTACGATAGGCAAGATAGTTACACATGCACAGACGATATTGCTGAAACTCCCGTGGCTTGATACGGCGGCACTTGCCGGAGTTGATTTGTCACCAGGCGCGTATGATAAATTAACCCCCAAACAGACCATAATCGAAGGGGCGTTTGGCACGGTAATTACATTATGTTACACGCTTATTTACGTCCTTTTTGCCTCATTTGTAATACGCTCATTAAGAGACAGACAGTTTTTGTTTGGACTGACAATCATGGGCATAGCGGTTTATTTTCTGTTCCCGCCGTTTATAGCCGGCGGAGGATTCAGGATGACCTTGCCGGTAATTGGAATAATAGCGCTATGTTCGTTTAATGAATTGGGAAGATATTTTAATAACGGCCCCAGGGCCGCATAAGGCCCGCCCCAGGGCTAAGTTGCAACAAGATGGGTAGTGTTATGCCGCTGTTATTGCGGCGTATAAGTATGTTATATTTATGCCTGTAACGCGGATGAGAATATTATCAATTGATACGTCTGGTGCTGTTTGCGGGGCGGCTGTGGTTGACTCCGCGGCGGGGCTGCTGTCAAGTGCGTCTGTTAATACCGACGCCGTTAAGAGCACTCACTCCGCGTATTTAATGGCCGTTATTGACTTCATATTGAATGAGGCCGCTGTGGACATTGGTGCAATGGACGCGTTTGCCGTTGTGGTTGGGCCGGGTTCTTTTACGGGGCTGCGCGTGGGGATTGCCACGGTTAATGGCCTGTGTTACGCCACAGGCAAACCAGCGGTGGCAGTGTCTTCGCTTGAGGCGCTGGCGTGGAATTTCCCGTTTGCCGCTGACCCGGTTTGCACTATATTAGACGCGCGCCAGGGCGAGGTCTATGGGGCGGTGTTTCAGTGGTCAGACGGCGGGTTTAATACGATTGTCACCCCTCAGCTCTTTGGCATCCCTGACAGCTTGCTGTTGCTGAGGGCGCTTAACGAGGGTAGGGTGATTTTTACCGGTGGCGGGCTGGCCGTACACAAATCCGCGATTACCGCCGCACTTGGTGACGCGGCAATCTTTCCGACGGCGACGCACGTATCGCCCTGCGTTGTAGGCACGCTTGGACTGAAAATGGCGCAACGCGGTGAGTTTGCCTCTGAGCTTAGGCCGCTTTATATAAGAGTGCCCCTTGCCGTTGAGAGGCTTCAAAGTGTTGGCGGCTGAAATCGGGATAAGCGATATGGCCGGGCCGGATATGGCCAGGGTCATCGAAATAGAGAAGTTATCGTTTAGCCATAAATGGTCATTGAACGACTTCATCTCTGAACTGTTACATCCTGAGTCTATCTGTAAGACAGCACGCCCTGTTGACGGTAGCGGCATAACCATTGGCTATATTTGTGTCCGCATGATGGTTGACGAGGCGCATATACTGAAACTCGCCGTGCATCCCGCCTTCAGACAGAGGCAGGTCGGCTCTCTTCTGGTAAGACATATCAGAGATGAGGTTTTGAGGGATTTTAAAGGTAAAGTAATCCTTGAGGTACGTGTGTCTAACATAGCGGCCATAAGGCTTTATGATTCGCTTGGCTTTAAGAGCCTGTACATAAGAAGGCGTTACTACGCCGAGCCGGAGGAGGACGCCGTTGTGATGTCGTTAGATTTTAAATAACCGTGTTCAGGCTATGTAAGAGTCCTTTCAATCGTTTCCATCAGAACGCCGATGCTTATAGGTTTGGCGATATAGTCAATAAAACCCTCTTTAATGAATCTCTCCCTGTCGCCTTCCATTGCGTAGGCCGTAAGGGCAACAACGGGGGTTTTTGAAAGCGGCTCTATTTGTTTTATCTTTTTAAGCGCGGCAACACCTCCCATGTGCGGCATGTTGATGTCCATAAGGATGAGGTCAGGGAGGTGCTGCTCTGCCAATGCAACGCCATCAGCGCCGTCAAACGCCTCAATTACGGTATAACCCCTTCGTCTGAGGACTTCACGTATGAATTTCATATTCAGTTCGTTGTCTTCAATTACCAGTATTCTTTTCAAATCCCGCCTCCAGTTGTTTTTTTACAGGTATAGTAAACCTAAACTCAGCACCCTTTGTCCACTGGCTCTCAACGCGGATAGTGCCGCCCTGGGCCTCTATTAATTTCTTGCTCAGGGCAAGGCCCAGTCCTGTGCCCATGTGCTGAAGCTCCTCTGTGGTATCAAGTTGTTGAAATTCAGTAAAGAGCTTTGGCAGGTCCTCCGCCCTAACCCCAGGGCCTGTGTCTTTGACATATATCTCGGCCAATTGCCGTCCATTCGTGTTGATGACAACCGCTCCGACAGTTATCGCCCCGCCGTTGGGGGTGAATTTAACCGCGTTGCTCAACAGGTTCGAAATTACCTGCCCCAGCCGCCGTTCGTCCGCATAGACGGTGTGGACGTCGTCGTGGATTATCGTTGATAATGAAAGATTACGCTTGAGGGTCTTCTCCTTGAAAAGGTTGATAACTCGTTCTATGGCCGTCCTTACGTCAACATCTACTAATTTTAAATCATGCTTATCGGCCTCGATTTTACTGAGGTCGAGGATGTCGCTTATGAGGGAGAGGAGCATGTGTCCGCTGTCGAATATGTCATTAATATATTCTTGTTGGTCTGGCTGCAGCTCCCCCGCAATCCCCATTTTGAGCATCTCGGAAAATCCTATTATGGCGTTAAGGGGGGTGCGAAGCTCATGGGACATGTTGGCAAGGAACTGTGACTTTGCCCTGTTGGCGGCGTCGGCCATTTCCTTGGCGATTATAAGCTCTTTGTTTGTGAGCTGAAGTTCATGGGTTGCATCGTTGACCATTTCCGCGGCCTTCTTATTCATCTGGTCGAGTTGGTTCATGCGTCTTGAGTTTTCGTCTATGTATATTTGCAGTGTATGGGCCATGGAGTTGAATTTCTGGCTGAGCTGGCCTATTTCGTCGGAGCTTTTGGCCGCTACCCTCACGTCAAGCCTGCCCTGTTCCATGTCGGTTGCCGCCCTAAGCAGTCTCTTTAGTGGAAGGACGAGATTGGATTCTGTGAAATAAATCCCCATGACAAAAAAGATAATCACTGACGCTAACAGAGTCAAACGGATTTTGTCGTGGAGGAGAAACTGCCTGTCAGACCTCTTGACAATACTGGTTGTGAGGTCGTCTATATCGTCGCAATATGAATTAATGGTAACATGCAGCTTGTTGATTGCCACTGGTTTACCCTCCCGAATATTTGTTCCTGCGGCAAGAAGTTCAGGCTTTACGCTGGCAGTCCACTCATCAATGAGTTTGCTTACGCGATGGGTGATACCCTTGTTTTTACATGCCTTGAGGTTTATGGCCGGGTTTCCGTATTTGAATCCCATGAGGCTCTCTTCAAACTTGCCGATTTCGGTCAAATAGGCAGCCTCAGCAAAGGAATTGCTCAGGTGAGAGGCGGCCATAGTGGCAAGCATTTCGATTTTCAGAAGGCGTATCCTTTCAGACCCTGCAACGCTGACCCTTTTGGCGTCATTTTCGATTATCGAAGTAAACCAAAAGGACGTTATGATAAAGCTTGCCGTAAGGATAGTCGCAACAAGCCCTACCCAAAAATACTTCTTCGTTAATGAGTTAAAAAAATACATAGAGCCTTATCCAATTATTCAGAGGGGCGTACATTGTTATTTAAGCCCAAGGACATCCTGCATATCATATATGCCGGCTGGCTTGTCCTGAAGCCACAGTGCCGCCCTCAGGGCACCGCGCGCAAATGTGTCACGGCTGGATGCCTTGTGAGTTATCTCTATGCGTTCCCCAAGCCCGCCAAACAGGACGGTGTGCTCTCCAACGATGTCTCCGGCACGTATTGTCTGAATGCCGATGTCTCTTTTCCTACGCTCTCCTATCATCCCGCTTCGGCAGAGGACGCTGACCTCGTCGAGATTTCTTGACAGGGCCTCGGCAATAACATTGGCCATTTTCAAGGCCGTACCGCTGGGGGCGTCTTTTTTGAGCCTGTGGTGAGCCTCGATTATCTCGACGTCATAGTCGTCCCCCAGTGCCCTGGCGACATCGGCCAGAATCTTTAACAGCAGGTTTACACCTACGGACATGTTGGGGGCAAGTACCACAGGGATTTTTTTCCCATACGATTCCACCTTGGATGTCTGGGCGGCCGACAGTCCGGTAGTCCCTATGACGAATGCCGTGTTGTGTTCGCCGCAGAGCCTTAAATTATTAAGCGTGGACTCAGGGGATGTGAAGTCAATAACCACATGTGCATTTTCGAGTGTTTGTGCGACATTATCCATTAGTGTCACGCCTGTCTTGCCGATCCCGGCGATTTCACCAAAGTCCATTCCAACGGCTTCATGGCCGCTTCTTTCGAATGCGCCCACGAGTTTTATCTGTGGATTGTCGAGGGCCAAAACCCCTATGCGCTGCCCCATCTTCCCTGCTGCACCGGCTATTGATACGTTTAACACTCTGATTCCTCCTTGCTTATATTATTATAATAACTTATTTCATCAGCCTTGTCTTGCGGTATTTTATATTGCTCGTCTGCCCACGCCGCAAGGTCCGCCGTTTTGCATCTTTCACAGCAGAACGGCCGGTATGGATTTCCAGCGTAGCTGACCTCCTTAGCACACTTGGGGCATCTAACCATCATTGGGTATTCTGTACGTTATCAGACATTTTTTTCAAGTGCTCCATCGTAAAAATAACGGCGAGGCCATTGAGCACCCCCGTTAGTGTGCCAATAAAAAGAATAACCGGCGCTAATATCAGTATTGAACGAAGGTTTTGAATGAAAACGGCATAGACGGCCAAAAGTTGCCCAAGATTATGAAAAAACGCCCCTATCAGGCTCAGACCCAGGGGGCCGAATACCCGAATCCGAAAGGCCGCCCACATAGCCGCTACGCTGAACACCCCACCCACAAGGCTCATAACAAAGGGCGGCCCTAAGAATGTCCCCGTCAGCATTGACCCAATAAGTATTCGTATCAGGGTTATTGTGAGGGCGGCGTTAAACCCGTACAGAGTAAGCGTTATCAGGGTAATTATGTTTGCAAATCCGAATCTCAGCCACGGTATGGGGGTGGGGATGAGGCGCTCAAAGCCGTACATGGCGATGGCACAGGCGGCCAGAAGGGCAAGGCGGTATTTTTCACGTTGTTGCATCTATGCCTTTGGGTACCGCCGCCGTACCTTCAACTGTGATTACTACCCTCTTTGGCAGACATATTATTGCGCCGCTGTCTATCCAGCCCTGTTTAACGCATATCTGCCCGGGGCAGTCGGAGTCAGCCACGCGCACCTTCCCGGCCCTTATCTCTACGACAAGGCCGCCGATTGGGATGGTTTTATCTTCGTTTATTGGTAGTTTGTACAATAGTTTATTGTCCACTTCTATCCTGACCTGCCCCCCGCGTGGCAGACAGAGCGGGACTAATACAATGGCCGCCCCGGTTACAAACACCATGAACACTAATAAAATCCGGTCAAAAAGGGTTGTCCTGTTGATAAGTTCAGCGATTCTCAAGCAGTCCTTTTAAATTTGGCGATGTAAACGTACTGCCGTCCGCAAAAATAAAATGTACCATAAGGTTATTTTTTTCAACAAACATTAGCGCCTTTTCCCTGTCCATAGCAAAAAGTCCCGTATCCAGGGCGTCTGTCACCACTCCTTTGGGGTTTACAATGGTTACGCTTTGAAAATCTCTTGCCGGATAGCCGGTAGCGGGAACCAATATGTGGTGGTATCTAACGCCGTCCTCAATGAAAAATCTTTCGTAGTCGCCCGCGGTTGACACTGCCAAATCTTTAAGTGATAACACACCGACCAGGTCGTCGGGTGCACCGCGCGGTGCCCTTATGCCTACGCGCCATGGGCTTCCATCGGGCCGTGTCCCCCATGCACTGATGTCCCCGGCCATAGAGGCTATGCCGGCCTGCATACCGGCCCTTTTGAGAATCTCCGCGGTCTTGTCCGCGGCGTATCCCTTGGCTATGCCGCCGAGGTCAAGGAGCATCCCCTTGTCTTTCAGCATGATAGACGAATCGTTGTCGTTAAACACGATGTGTGTATAGTCAAGCAGCGGGAGGACTTTCTTTATTTCTGAATCGGTTGGCCTTTTCTTATTCTTGAAGTCCCATAGCACCATGGCAGGTCCTATGGCAGGGTTAAAGGAGCCGCTTGTCCATTTAGCATTTTCAACGGCTTTCTTTGTTAATTCGTATGTGTCACTTGATACTTTTACCGGCCCTACGCCGGCATTTTTATTAATGGCCGAGACCTCGCTTCCCGCGTTGAAAAAACTCAGCATCCGCTCAAACCCCCGCAAATAATTAAACGCTGCCTCTATGGCCTCGTCCGCATTTTTTTCAGAGTTTGTAACGACGGTCAGTGTTATCACCGTGTCCATAAGGATTTCTGATTTCTTATAGACATGCGGCGTGCTGTTTAACTGGTTTTTCAATATGAAAATAAGCGCTAAGACAAATACGATGGCAGCGGCGGTTAAGAGTTTTGGTTTCATGGGATGTTTTTTTCCTATAAAAGCGACTTTATCTCTTTTTGAACAGTATCGTCCATCCAGTTGACGCTTCCAAAATATTTGTTTATTATCTTGCCGTCTTTGCTGATTATAAAAGTGGCGGGCTGGGCGTTGACCCTGTATTTGTGTTTGGAGATTTTCATGCCAGAGTCCAGCAATACAGGGAAATCCAAATGGTTATCAGCCATGAATCTTTCCACCGCCTTTGGGGAGCTGTCTGTGGATACGGCAAGTACGACAAGGCCGCTGTCCTTATATTTCAGATAGAGCTTATTCAAAGAGGGCATCTCGTCCCTGCACGGCGAACACCATGTGGCCCAGAAATTAAGCAGTATGACCTTACCCTTATATGACGACAGGGATACATCGCCGCCATTGATAGATTTTAATGTAAAATCCGGTGCTGTCGGCCCGGTGAAGTCAGCCGGGTGTCCCTGTTGCGCGGTCAATATCGTGGCAACTATGACCACTGCGATTAATAGGATATTCTTAGCTCTCACGGTTTTGCCTCTTTAGCGTTGCACTGCTTCAGTATTAAATCAGTTACTTATCTCTATTACTTAAAGAAATTCTTTATATTTTGAAAAAACGACTGGCGCGTCTCCGCCGTGTCTTCTTTCTTGGGGTCTATATCGTCCCAGAAGACTAATGTGCCGGTCTTAAAACTTGTTACCTTTTCGATAGACGGGTATAACCGGTGCAGGACAAATTGTTTGGGAATGTCTATTGGCGTATCAATAAAGATATCTGCCTCAAGGAAATAAGTCTCAGTTTTTTGACCGGCATATGGCATAGCCATTACGCTGTTAAAGCCGGGCAGGTAGTTTCTGAAGTCATCCCATTGTATTTTTCTGGAGTAAGAAGCGACCTCGTTAAAGGCGCTGTCGCTGGTGGTGTCTATGATAAAAAGGGTGGAGAAATAGGTAGATTTTGTATGACCTTCTTTGGGTCTTGATATCTTACAAAGTCCGGGAAGGGCACCTTTTGGGAAGGCAAAATCAAAATAGGCAAGCATCTGTTCCTTCTCAAAGGAATCATAAAACTCCTGCTCTAAATCAACAATATCGCCATCTTTTCTCATCGCGTTATGCCTTACACGAAATCATTGCCATGTGGGATGTTAACATTATTTCAATATTTAGTCAAGTTCAGGTCCGCCTGTCCATGTCCAGAGGCGCACTACTCTACCTCCACATAGGTGCCGTTTATTTTAGCAACGGCGCGGCGTATGAAGTAGTATTCGTTAAAGGGCCTGTCATCGGTTATTGTAAGTCTCTTATCGTCTTTTAATATATATCTTATATCAAATTCAAAGTCAAAGATTTGTTTTATTATACTCTCAGTGTCTGGATTTATAAACCACTCAACGAGGTCTTCTTGCGCCTTTTGCGGCATTTTTTTAACGAACTCGGCCACGTTGACGGGCTTGATGGGCTTCATAGAGGCAATGAAGTGAAACCCCTGTCTGTTGGCGAGCGATTTATACACCTTCACATATGGGAAGGACTTAACGATGGCACGTGTCATCGCGTAGAGTATTTTATCTTCACCCATATGAAACCATTGGTGGAGCACTCCGCCATCATTGAGGTGTTTTTTCGCCAATTCATAGAATTCCTCAGAGAGAATCAGGCTCACCCCCGCGCCTTCGATTGGCGGCGAGTGGTCAAGGGTTATGACGTCGAATGTCTGCTTTGTCCTGGCCAGAAACCTCCTTCCATCGTCAACTAAGATATGGCCATTGGGGTTTTTCAATATCTCCCCGGCGTCCTTGTGATAGTAGCCAAAGGCGTCAACAACTGAGGGCATAAGCTCAACGGCCGTTACATCAATTCCCCAGCTCATAAGCGACCTGTATGTGGTGCCCATGCCAAAGCAGATAACCAGGGCTGACCTGGGCTGCCCCTCCGTAAATAGAAGCGGTATGTGGGCCATGTGTTTGGTTATCCCTGTCAGCACTGTGACGGGGATGCCGTTGACTATGAGTTGTTTCCCATCGCCGCGGTCTTTTTCAGGCGTCGTAGAGGCGACCGTGGAGGCGTAGTCTCTGCGAATTTCGGCGCCCTGTTTCATAAAATATTCCTCGTAACTTAGATTTGTCGTCAGTGTGAAGTAAATGAACGAGGCCGTGATTATCCCCATTGTGACAAACCAGTCAGTCCTTTGGGCATTTTTTCTGATGTAATAAAATATTGTGGCAAAGGGTAGGGCGAGCACTATCATGTTAAAGCGCAGGCTGATAACCGGCAGTGTAAAATAAGAGACTATAAGCGGTCCTAAAATACAGCCGATGACATTTATGGCATATGCCCTTGCGGCCTCTTTTGGGCCTCCGCCTGAGTATTCGTCTATAAGTTTTGGCGTTAAATAACCTAAAACGGCGCAAAACGGTATAATGCTCAGGATAACCATCAATGGATTCCCCGCGATTCGCGGGTCGTTTAACAGCACGGGGAAAAATGACACCGCCGCCAGCGTTGCGACAAGTTTAGATGTGTCAAACGGCGCGCTTTCACTAAGGTGTTTTCGATAGTAGTATGAGCCTATCCATGTCGCGGCCAGATACGCGGCCAGTATAGCGGCAAAGGCGTATATGGTGTTGCCAAAGATGATGGTATATGCCCGTATCCACACCACTTCCATAGCCATCGAGGAAAACCCTGTCGTAAAGAGTATAACAAGCGTTAACATCGGGCGTGCTGTCAGAGGCGCGGCTGGGGCGGGGGCGGCCTCAACGGCGGCAGAGGCGGCCTTAAATGGGTGGCGAATGCCGATTAGGATACTTGTCAGGGCAATTGAGAAATTACACAGCGCCGCTATATATGAAGACATCCTGAAGCCATAAAGTTCAACCAACACATACGCGGTAAGCAGTGTGCCGGTGATAGCGCCCAGTACGTTTGCCTGATAGAGGAAGCTGAAACTCTGGTTATTGTCCCGTTGATTTTCCCTGATAAAGGCCATCATAAATGGAAACGTAAGGCCCATCATAACACACCACGGCAGCATCGCAGCGGCAATAACGGCCCCTGAAAACAACAAATAGTTAACTGAGTTCATCTGCTCAATATTGAAAAGAAGCCGTGTGCCGTGGGCAAATAATACAGGAACCATAAACGCCCCCGCGCCGATGAGTATTTCGGCGGCCGCATAGAACAATATCGCCGATACCCTCAACCTCCTCGTAAGAGGCACTATCCACCTGCCGCCGACAAATGAACCGATGGCCAGACCGAGCATGAATACCGAGATAACGATGGACATCACAGGCGTGATTATCCCGTAAGCGGCAAACGCCAAGCGCAGCCACACGACCTGATAGAGCAGACCGCAAAACCCCGACACAAAAAACAGGAGATACAATATAGCTGTTAATCTTTTCGACATTGTTTTTAGGCACACCGGAGGCAGCGCTCTCAATGTAGACACGCATTAAACCGCGCCGCCCTTTCAGTGATACACAACCATATCATAAGTAAACGGCTGTGAATAAATCAATCTGGCGGCGCTCCCAGGGCAAACGCATTTGAAAAATAAAGCAGAAGATACCTATGCAATCATTCCGGCTTTGTCCCTTTCCGTCATTCCGGTGCTTTTTCTGTCATTCTGTGCTTTTTCTGTCATTCCGGCACCCCCCCTACGCCGTCATTCCGGCTTGCAGACTGTGTCATAATTGCGCAGAATAATTCGTATTGCATTGTCGGTAATTATTGTCGAAAAGTTATCCCAAGTTGTGGACAATGAGTAATATAAGTAAGTCTGTCATTCCTGCGAAAGCAGGAATCCAGGAACATCGTTCCACTGTGTGATGATATTCTTCAATAAGTTGCATTATTCATCGGCACTTTCATTTATTATTACGTTGTTCCATGCTTAAAACTACTGGATTCCTGCTT
>JADFXF010000090.1 GCA_015233685.1 Nitrospirota bacterium
ACTCAAACTACCACGGCAGAGATGCTGCCTTTCGCTCAATCGGGCGAGGGAATTGGCTATGTGTTCTTAGTGGATATATCCGAGTCCCTCAAACCGCCGCAATTTGAGCGTATGCGGGAGGCCATCTCCGGCCTGATAGGCAACATGGCGCGAAAGGATATGGCGGCCATTATAACCTTTGGCAAGGACGTGAGGGTAGTGTGCGACTATACGGCGGACAAAAATGAATTGAAGACAAAGATAAACGCGCTAAAACTAACTGACCAACTGACACAACTCCACAGGGGGCTGACCAGGGCGGAGGAGATGGGCAGACGCAAGGACGCCAGCCTTCCGGCAAGAAAGGTAATCATAACGCTCTCAGACGGTGAGGATGACTTCGCCGGAGGCATGACCAAAGACGAGGTCATAGACATGCTCAAAGTTGACAGAATCCCTATCTACGCCATAGGATTTTATAATCCGCCATCAACTCCAAAAAAAGATGAACATCTCAAGACGCTTGGCGAGTTTGCAAGGAGGTCAGGCGGGGAGCTGATAAGGGCAAACGACTTGCCGTTGAGCGAAATATATACGATACTGCATAACAGGATTCGCAACTCATATATAATCAATCTGACCTGCGCCAGTTGCGTGGGAGACGGGCAGGCCTACAGGCTTCAACTGGCGCTGACCGCGGGGACGAAACAAATGACCGATGGTATGGATGTCCGCGTGTTGCCACGTGTCAAGTCTGCGCATACGCCCTCAGCCACCCCGGCGTCTGCGCCCGCCGCATCTGCCGTGCAGGGCAGGGCCACTGAACTTGCCGTCTATCCCATATCTGCCGCCATCGCCTTAATTGTGGCATTAATCATACTTATTGTAATGAGATGGAGACAGAGGCTCAAACAGCAAAACAATGCCATTGTGACCAGGACTGATTGCACCATGCAACAGCAGCGGCCTAAAGAGGAGCCGTTAAGGGATGAGCCACCGGTGCCACCGGCACCTCAGAGGGGAATACGACTCAAATTCACTGTTACCGGCCCGGCCCGCAAGACCATGTCCTATGAGGCAGTGCTGGATAAACCCATCGTGATGGGGCGTAATCGGGCATATTGCTCGGTAACAATCGCTGATGACATAGAGATTTCGGGCGTCCACTGTGAGATAAGCAGAAGCGGCGGCAAGTGTTATATAAAAGACCTTGGCTCAACCAACGGTACAATGGTAAACGGGGTGTCTCTGACGTCGGTACAAAAAATTGACGACGGCGATACCATAACATTAGGACAGACAGAGCTGCGGGTGTCCATACCGGCCCAAGCCGATAGATAAGATGCGCATAATCCCTGGAAACGCCCAACACCAGGGCACACGCAAAGAACAACAGGACTCAGTGGGGTTTTCTGACTTCGCGGACAGCCGGTTCGCCCGGCATGGAGGCGTTATGGCCGCCCTTACCGACGGCATGGGAGGCATGGCCAATGGAAAACAAACGAGCCATGCCGCACTGCAAGGCATGTTGGAAAGTTATATGTCAAAGCGCCCTGATGAGGCAATAATTGCCGCCCTTTACAGGGCGATTATCTGTGCCAATGACCGCGCGGCCTCAATATCGGACGACGCTAGCGCTGGTGGGGCTATGGTGGGCACTACTATGGTCGCCTGTGTTGTCCATAACTCCCTTCTGTACTGGATTTGCACGGGTGACAGCAGGATATATCTCCTCAGAAACGACGCGCTCACCCAAATAAACACAGACCATACGTACGAAAACGAACTGATGAAGGAATTCGCCGCCGGTGATATAACAAAAGAGGAGATTTATAACCACCCCGACAGATTTGCGCTGACAAGCTACCTGGGGATGCGGCAGATAAAGGCGATAGACAGAAACGTCAGGCCGTATCCTCTTTCAGTAGGGGACAGCGTTATTCTGTGCAGCGACGGCCTGTATAATTCCCTCACACCGACCGAGATGCGGCAGTCCATAACCCAAGACCCGCAAGCCTCGGCAGAGTGCCTGGTGCAAAGGGCAATATCAAAGCAGCGGCCAAACCAGGACAACACGTCGGTGGCTGTGCTGTCATGCCAGCGGGAGGGCGGCACGTCTTTTTTCAGCAGACTTATGAAAAAATTGGCATCTTTGATTGTAGTGGCCGCCATGTTTTCAGGGCTTTTTTCAGCCACTGTCAGCGTGGCCGATAATCTTCCTATAAAGAGGATGAAGGACAGTACGGTAAGGATAATTGATTTCTACAATGGAAAACCGATAGGCTCGGGGTCAGGCTTTGTCATAGGCGATGGTTATTATGTTGTAACCAATTGGCACGTAGTGGAGTGCATAGAGAAGGGGTGCGAACCAAAAGTCGTGCTCGGATTTGAGGATGTAAGAGGCGTCAGAATTGTTCGCCACTCTGAGACAAAGGATATCGCAATTCTAAATCTATCGAGAAGGCTTGATAAACCGTCGGTTGAGCTTGTGTTAAGCGATAAGGTAGAGGATGCCCATACAGTTTACGCGATAGGATTTCCGGGTGCCGCCGATTATGGAATGGACAAGGCAACTTTTTTAGAACCAAAGATATCAAAAGGCATAATAAGCGCAAAGGTTACAACCCCTGAAGGAGTAAGGATGTACCAGACAGACGCGACAATTAATCCTGGCAACTCAGGCGGTCCAATGTTTAACGACAAGGGTTATGTTATCGGGATAAACTCGTTAAAAATTGTAAAAAAGGATGTACAGGGCATCGGCTGGGCGATTCAGGTTGACGAGCTTGTCTCTGAACTCAGGATGGCGGGCATCATGTATTCAGAAGGAGCTGTTGGGGGTAGACAGCCGGAGCAAACCCCTAATCCGGAGCTTTCTCAAACGCCCACGCCAGCTCAATCCCCGGCCCAATCGCCAACACCTCAACCCACACCTGCTCCCACTAAAACTCCCCGCTTGCCAAAGCACACCCCCGTGCCTAAGGTTCAGCCTGATAACAAGACTAATTACATGGCCGGTGCCGCTGTCATAGGGGCGATTGCCATTGTTATTTGTTCACTGCTCCTTATGAAGAGGCGTAAGGCTATTGCGCCCGTAAACGCGGCCCCTCCGGCAGCCGGTGCGCAGAGGCCGCTTCTGATAGGGTTGAGCGGCGAATATGCCGGTGCCAAAATCCCCCTGCTCACTGAACAGGTGGTAATAGGGCGCGACCCGCGCAAGTCAAATCTGGTCTTCACGCGCTCAAGCGATACGATAAGCGCGATACACTGCAAGGTGGGCTATGACATACCGACTAAGTCTTTCTACATTGAGGACTGCGGCTCAAAAAACGGGACTTTTTTACGCAGTGGGCAGCGCCTGCCCGCCAACCAGAAATACTACGTCGGGGCTGGCTCTAATTTTTACCTGAGCGAACATATAAACATGTTTGAGCTGGGGTTTGAAAGATGATAGAATCATTTAAGACGCAACCGTTCACGCACAGAGGCGGAAGGCCAAACAACGAGGACTACTGCGGGTTTGTAACGTTGGAGGACTTTGCCTGCTGGGCGGTTGCCGACGGTGCCGGTGGCCATGCGGGTGGTGAGGTTGCCTCTGAGACGGCGGTTGAGGCGATACTGGACGCATTTAAGGCCGACCCAGGGCTGTCTGTGAGCCATCTTAATAAATATCTGGAAAGCGCGCAGCAAGAGATAATTAAGAAACAAAAGTCCCCTGATACCAGCTCCATGCGCACGACAATAGCGCTGCTGGTAAGCGATTATAACAATGCCCTGTGGGCGCACGCGGGAGATTCACGCATTTACATGTTTAAAGATGGCCGCATATATTTCCAGACCAAAGACCACAGCGTGCCTCAGGCCCTTGCCGACTCCGGGCAGATAAGCACAGACCAGATACGCGGCCACGAAGACAGAAACCGAATCCTGAAATCCCTCGGCACTGAGGGCGGCGTAACGGCAACAATCATGGGCGATAAGGTATCTGTAAGGCGGGGTGACGCCTTTTTAATATGTACAGATGGTTTTTGGGACAATATAATGGAGACAGAGATGGAGATAGACTATGCAAAGTCTGAAACGCCGCAAGAATGGCTAACGCACATGTGCGGCAGGATAGTAAGGCGCGTTGACGGCCAATATGACAACTACTCGGCAATAGCGGTTAGGGCGGAATAACACTGATGGCATCGTTAAAGGCAATATGTCCGGGTTGTTTTCAGGACAAGGGCGCGGTTGTAGTCTGCCCTAAGTGCGGTTTTGATGAAAGTGAAGACCAGGGCGCGCTGGCCCTGCCGTTAAAGACAATCCTCAACGATAAAAAATACATCATCGGCAAGGTACTAGGCAAACCCGGCGGCTTTGGCATAACATATCTGGGCTGGGACATGACATTACACAACAGGGTGGCCATAAAGGAATACATCCCGCGCCATCTGGCAAGCAGAGGTAGCGACAGGAAGACGCTTGAGCCTCACTCTAAAGAATCCTGGGAGGATTTTAAATACGGCCTTGAGCAATTCCTCCAGGAGGCGCGAACCATTGCGAAGTTTGACAATGTGCACATCGTAAGGATAAGGAGTTTTTTTGAGGAAAACTCCACGGCGTACATAGTGATGGACTACTACGACGGGATTTCCCTGATGGAATATTTAAGCAGACAGCCGGACGAAAAAATCCCATGGAAGACTGCCGTTGATATAATGATGCCAATACTGGACGGGCTAAGAGAGGTACATGAAAACAATATCATACACAGGGATATTAAACCGCAAAATATATATATAACGACAGGTGGGAGGCCGATATTACTGGATTTCGGGGCGGCAAGATATTCATTTGGCAATAAGACGCAGGCACTGACGGTAGTGATGACCCCGGGCTATGCCCCGCCGGAACAGTATCACGCAAAAGGCAAGCAAGGCCCGTGGACGGACATATACGCCTGTGCGGCAACGCTCTATAATCTGATTACCGGAGATGTCCCAACAGACGCGGCTGAAAGATTAGCGCAAACCACCCTAAAACCCCCGGTTGATATAGTTTCTGACATACCGAAATCCCTCAATGACGCCATTTTAGCGGCCATGGCGATAGACTTCAACGTACGCCCCGCCTCGATAAAGGATTTTCAGGATATGCTCTTAAACGTTTCTGACACGACAACCGTCGTCAATGAAAAAGCCCCACCTGCCAAAATAGCCAGGGTAGATTGGGCAGCCGTATTAAGAAATAAGAAACTTCAAAAGATTGTACTCGCAGCGGCCATAGCGGCCGTACTAATAGCGCTCACCGTTACGGGCGTTTCACTGTACGCAAGGGAATCGCAGAGAAAGGCTCAACTTCAACAGCAGAGGGAAATAGACGAACAGCAGGCGGCAGAGGC
>JADFXF010000091.1 GCA_015233685.1 Nitrospirota bacterium
GAATCGTATTTGGCTTGAGGATGTGCTGAGACAGATTCCGGACAAGCCGGAATGACAGACTAAGATATTTCATAAATACACTAATCATTGATTATTAATGCACATATGATTTAAAAATAGAATAAGACACACGTTTGATTCGCATTTGGTTATGGCTGGTGTGGACCTTGTTGCTGTCAAAGAACTTTTAGGACATAAGACGCTGACTATGACATTGCGGTATCCTCATTTAGCGCCAAGCCATAAAGTTAAGGCGGTTGATACGTTAGACAAATCCATGAACCCAGAATCAACTATACAAAAACTATACAATCGGGAGGAAAAGTAACTATGATAAAACCCCGTAACCCCTTGATTTTAAAGGAAGCCACCGAGAGGATTTGAACCCCCGACCAGCTGATTACAAATCAGCTGCTCTACCAACTGAGCTACGGTGGCAATTGCCTTCTATGAAAAATAACATTTTTTAAAATTTTCTGTCAACTGCCTGAATTGCCAATAAATCAATGCCGCCACTGAAAACATTCCTTATTCAGTGCTTCCCCCAAAAGATATGTAAGAGTGGCACGATATTTGCTTGCTAATAGTTTTATGATAATATGCCGATTAAATAACAGCGGGGATATACTAATGAAACTCAACGATGTCAGACAAAAGACCTGGGCAAGTATTACCAGATTGTGTCAAATTATTGACGAATCAATGACGTTTTTAGACAGTTGGATATTCTTAACACCTCAGGCAATGAACGGCTTGCCCATGTCAAAAAAACAAAGGAGAAGAGGTATGAAAAGGTGTGATTCTTGCAACGCAAACCTCGTTTTGAAGGTTCAGTACGAAAGTGGAAACATGTTTACCTGCCCGAGCTGCGAATCAATATTTTTCTTCCCGGTCTACGAAGACCGCTACACCAGACAGTTCGCAGACGCCTTTGCAGAGGTTAAATAAGATAGTCTGTCAGTTAACGCCTATAGCCCGCCCGTCAGCTATAGGCGCCGACGCCGGGCGTTAATCACAGCGAGGCGCTTAATTACACCGGTACACTGATTTACTTGCTGAACAGCAGCACGAAACTCCTGAATATGTCCGCCTGAAAGTGGTTTAGCATTTGCTCTTTCATAAGACTGAGGGCTTCATACGGCGTTAGGGCCTGCTTGTATGAGCGTTCAGCGGTTAAGGCGTCAAATACATCTGAGATGCAGCCAATTTTCCCGTATGGGTGGATTTCATCTTTTTTCAACCTGCGTGGATAACCCGTTCCATCCTCTCTCTCATGGTGCTGCATTACGATTATCTTGCTCTCTTCGCTTAACGCCCCGGCCTTATCCAGTATCTTGTACCCCTGATACGGATGTGTGCGCATCTTAAACATCTCATCGCCGTTAAGGCGGCCAGGTTTGTTGATTATCTCCTGCGGGACTTTTGTCTTGCCCATGTCATGAAGAAAATATCCAGCCCCAAGTTCGTGCATGTCATGGGCGTCGGAATTGCCGAATATCTCCTTTGATACCATTATAGAGAGAATCCCCACGTTTACAGAGTGCGTATATGTATAGAAGTCGTGAGAGGTTATGTTTAACATATAGCCGGAGGTCTCTGGTTCCCTTAGAATCATACCGACCAGAGCGGCTATAGCCTCTTTCGATATCCTGATATTCTCCACCGTCGGGCTTTCAAGTAATCTCCCCATCATCTGAATAGACAATTTGTAAACCTCTTTTGCCTTGTCTTCTTTTGGCATCTTTGTGTCTTGTATTGCCTCTTTCAGGTCATCTGTCAGAAATTTTTCAGGGTTCCAATCCGCTGGCGGGTTTATGTCTTTATCTGAGTGGCTTATGTTTTCCACACTTTCTATTGATAACACCGACTTTTCGGTATCCACAGTAATAATATCAATGCCGTAGTCAAGTATCCGCTTAATCTGCCCGGCACCTGTTAGTATGAATTCATTTCTCGCAAACGGATGCCTCAGCCAGGAATCAGGAATTCTCACATACATCCCGACCTTAAGTTCCTTCGCGGCGATTGTAGTTATCATATTACTGGAGTTTTAATGGCCTTTTGCCGCCCCCTGAGTAACCTATGGCACCACTGACCTTGAACTGGCCGACGATTTGCTGCAACCCCGATGAAAGGTCCGAAAGCTCTGACGCCGAGCGCGCTATGTGGTCTGAGCTTGCCGAGGTCTCCTGTGACACGTTCGCTATGGATTCTATGTCGGTTGTGATTGTCTCTGATACAGTGGACATCTCCTCAGTTGCTGAGGCTATTTGCTCTACCATCACCTGAAGCGACTGGATGCTGGCTACTATTTTATGCAGCGATTCGCCCGCACTGCTTACGTTTTCTACCCCGGCCTCCACCATCTTTGTGGCACCGTCCATTGAAGATACCGCCATGTCTGTCTCATCCTGAATCGAGATGATCATCGTGCTTATCTCTGATGTCGCCTTGGCCGTTCTCTCCGCCAGCTTTCTCACCTCGTCCGCAACCACCGCAAACCCGCGCCCCTGCTCCCCTGCACGCGCCGCCTCTATCGCGGCATTTAAGGCAAGCAGGTTTGTCTGGTCAGCTATGTCCTTGATTACCTTTACTATATCCCCAATCTGCTTTGAGCGCTCCCCTAATGACGATATCAACCCCGCTGATTCGCCTACCGTTTGCGCTATCCCCTTGACCTCATTTATGGATTTATTTACTATTGCCTCACCTTCTTTTGCCTCTCTTGCCGTGTCCACGGCTGAGGTCGCTATGCTTGAGGCATTTTTTGCTATATCAACAACCGTCTGTGACATCTCCGTAGCCGATGTAGCGATTTGCGAAGACTTGCTTGACTGCTCGTTTACCCCAAGGGACAGCTGCTCCGAGCTGCTTTTTAACCCGTCGCTCGACGCCGCCACCATGTCGGCAGACTGTTTTATCTTCTCTATCATTTCATTTAAATTAGCCGCCATCTCCGCCATTGCGCTTAGAAGCTGCCCCGCCTCGTCTGTGTTAAACGACTGTATATCCACTGTCAGGTCACCCGATGCAATTCTGTGCATCGCCCCGACCCCTTCACTCAACGGTTTCGTTATGCTCTTGATTATCGTTATGGCCGCTGCTAACAAACAAATTACGCCGATTAAGATAAGCGCTATCAGCAGGGTCTTCGTAGAGGCGACATTCTTCTCCGATTTTTCATATTCGTTTTTCGCGCCAGTCAGCTGAAGTTGAATTAACTCATCATAGTCTTTCTCCATCGTCTTTGCAAGCGGTCTGAATTTACCGTCAAAGATGGCCTTTGCCTCATCATATTTGCCGCCTCTTACCGCGTTCATAACAGGCGTCAACCCTTCATTTATATAAGCAAGCCTATCCTGGTGAAGCGTATCTGAGATTCTTTTCTCATCATTGGATAACTTTAAAGATGAGTATTTCTTCCACCTCTCGTCATTCTCTGCGATTCCGCTTTCTATCATGGGGACCCTTTTGTCTATCTCCTCTTTGGTCTGAACCATCAGCATCTGAACGAGATTAATCCTGGCGCGCTCAAAGTTCCTGTAAATTATACCTATTTCCCCCGAAGCGACCATCTCATGTTCGTAGCTGTCTTTGAGTAAAGCGTGTGTGCTCAGCGTGCTGTTTAGTCCAAACAGACCTATCACTACAAGTAATACGCAACTAACCCCGGCAAGGATATAAAGCCTCGCGCCTATCTTAATGTTGTTTAACATTCAACCTCCGTATATATAGAGAATTAGACGGTTTAGAAAAACAGTCTTTTATCTTCGCCTTCTTACGCCCTTGCTTACCCCTGAGCCTTTCCTTATTGACCTGCTTTTATACGAACCGGTCCTTGGCTTGCGGTTATGACCACTGACATATGTCCCTTTCTTGGTGAAATGACCGTTTACATACTCGGCAAATACCGTTGTACCGCAAGACAGTAAAAAAGCCAACATAACTATTATTGAAGCCGCCTTTTTCATCTCATGCCACCTTTCATCTCATGCCCCCTTTCATTTCATGCCACCCTTACCCACACTTTATTACGTTTAACAATCTAAACGCCACGTATACTAACATATATATTCGTACTTCTCAAACGAAAACTTTAGAACAATCCCTCGCTGATTCAATAATTCGCCCTGCTACCACCGGATTACGGCTGATGCCCATGTAAGCCCCCCACCGAACGCCTCCAGAAGTACATAGTCATTGTCTTTTATGCGCCCACCCGAGGCGGCCTCATCCAGGGCAATAGGTATGGAGGCGGCAGAGGTATTGCCGCATCTGTCGAGGTTTACCATCACCCTGTCCATGCCTATGCCAAGCCTTGAGGCAGTTGCCGATATTATCCTCAGGTTTGCCTGGTGCGGCACCAACAGGGCTATGTCGGAGGCCTTGAGGCCATTTTTTTCAAGGGCGTCAAGGACGAGTTTCTCAAGCGTCCTTACCGCTATTTTAAACGTCTCATTGCCTTTCATTTTTATGTAGTATAAGCGGTTTGCCGCCGCCTCCTCTGATGGGGCAGATGGAGGATATTTGGAGCCACCCCCCGGCATATTTAACAGTTCCCAGTAGTTGCCGTCTGAGTGTATGTCAACCGACATGACTCCGGATTGGCCATCTGACGCCTCAACGATTACCGCCCCCGCGCCATCACCAAAAAGGACACAGGTGTTTCTGTCCTCCCAGTCCGTAAATCTTGACAGTGCCTCAGCACCCACTAACAGCACCCTCCTGTACATCCCGCTCTTTATGTAGGCGTTGGCGGCAGACAGGCCGAATAAAAAACCTGAACACGCCGCGTTTACGTCAAAGGCCGCCGCGTTGTCCGCACCGAGGCGGCTCTGCAGAAAACACGCCGTTGCTGGTATCGGCATATCCCCTGTAACCGTCGCAACGATGATTAAATCCAGGGAATCGGCTGAAATCCCCGCTCGCAAAAGGGCAATCTTAGAGGCCTCATACGCCAAGTCTGACGTGTTTTCACCTTCGGCCATAATCCTCCTCTCTTTTATCCCCGTCCTTTCCATTATCCATTTATCAGACGTGTCAACCATTCTCTCCAAATCGCCGTTGGTCAGCCTTTTTGACGGCACGTATGAGCCGGTTGAGATAATCTTAGCCCTCTGCAATCTGTTGCTCCTTCATTTGCTTATGCGACATGGCAATCTCCTCAGATATTATCTTATTAATATTCACCTTCGCCAACTGATTCGCCACCTTTAGGGCATTTTTTATCGCCTTTGACG
>JADFXF010000092.1 GCA_015233685.1 Nitrospirota bacterium
CTGCTCTTTTCTTTTGTTTCCAACTTTTCATAAAGAAACCTCCTGTTAATCTGTTTAGATAACAAAGAATCAGGGGTGCTTGATTAGGGGTGTACCCGATACGCAAACAGACGCCTGAAACACCGGGATGCGAAGCAGATAACTTTCCAGATTCCGTCATGCCCCCGCTGTGGCGTTTTATTATGATATTTCCAAAAACCCCCTTCAACTCATCCACTGACCCGGCCTTCCTTCTATCCCTTCAAGCGAGCCTTCCTGAAAAATCTGGCTGTCTTTGAAATCAATCGTTATCGGCATCTTTTCTATCTCCTGGTCTACCCTATTGTACAATTTTCGTAAATCCGATAGATATAGCAATTTTAAAATGTAATCTTCCCTTGCTTTTAACGGTAACGTGGATAATTTCTCTAATATCCGGGCTATGGTAACGTCCATATCGTCAGAATGACATAATATCGCCAACACGATGTCTTCGGGTTTTTCACTTTTAAGCAGCTCAGAACACTCTATGTCGCGGATGTCGAGTAATTCATATGAATAGCTGCCTGCTTTATTTTTCATATTGAGGGGTTTGTCTCCTACATATAGAACTACCTGTCTTGGAAGTTTTCCTAATTGATTAAAAACAAGGGCAGAATAAAGGTACATCCTCTTTAGCATATCCATGTCGTTGGTGCTCTGGATTTCCATGTGCAGAAGGCTGCCATCAGGAAGCTCTATGAGTAAATCCATCTCATTTAGTTGAATAATTGGAAGCTGGATATCGAGAAACTTTCCATCTTCATACCCTGTGAGAATCTTAAGAAACTTAACAGGTATGTCCTTTAGCAAGTCCTTGAGCGTCAAATCAAATTTTTTATGCATTTTACCTCACATACAAATGAAATATACTGATAGCGTAACATAAATGGTGCTGACAATCCCAATCAATAGCTTTATTGTCCATTAAAATATTATAATCACCCCTGAACAAATGGCCGGATATAATAAGAAAGACACCCAAACCACCGGCGCTTTTCGGGCTGCTGACCTTGCCGCTGTCTGCCTTGTGCTTGCCGTCCTGGTGGTTTACCTGCCCGTGCGAAATTATGATTTTATCAGATATGACGATGAGAAATACGTCACCGAAAACGCGCAAGTCCTCAGAGGGTTGACGGCGGAGACAACCCTGTGGGCATTTAAGACGACGGAGATAGGGTTTTGGCAGCCGCTTTCGTGGCTTTCACACATGGTGGATGTCTCGGTGTTTGGCCTTAACGCCGGTGGGCATCACTTTGTTAATCTCTTGTTTCACGTTATTAACACCGTCATATTATTTTTTGCCCTTACCGCCTTAACGGTGCCGGTGTGGCGTAGCGCATTTGTGGCGGCGCTGTTTGCGGTGCATCCAGTGCATGTGGAGTCTGTGGCGTGGATAGCCGAGCGAAAGGATGTGTTGAGTGGTTTTTTTTGGGTCATTGCTATGTGGGCCTATGCGTATTATGTCAGGAGGCCGTCGGCGGGGCGTTATATGGTCGTGTTGTGTTGTTTTATATTAGGGCTGATGTCAAAACCGATGATGGTAACACTGCCCGTTGTGCTTCTGCTGTTAGATTACTGGCCGCTTGGGCGATCAGAGACGGGGGTTCATGGTAAGAGAGCGCCTGGCGCATTAGCGCTTGAGAAATTGCCGATGATTGGGTTTTCGATAGCCTCGGCGCTTATTACGTTTTTTACCGAGAAGGGCAGCAGGACAATTGCGGCGGCACCGCTTGATGGACGCATTATAAATGCCGTCGTTTCATATGCCCGTTATATCGAAAAGATGTTTTACCCTGTGGGGCTTTCGGTTATATATCCAATAAGCGGCGTTGCCTTGTGGCAGGTTGTCAGCAGCGTCTGCGTGATAGTAACCGTATCGGGCAGCGCGGTATGGTATATGAAGCGGTATCCCTACCTGTTTACGGGGTGGTTTTGGTTTCTCTGTGTGATGTTGCCATCAATAGGGATAGTGAAATTTGGGGCGATGGAGTTTCAGGCGATGGCCGACAGATATACGTATATTCCATATGTGGGGCTTTTTATTATAGCGGCTATGGCCGTGCCAGACGATTGGCTTAAAACTCCTGCAAAGAAATACGCCACCTCCGCAGCCGCGATTGTCGTGGTGATTATCTGTATGGCTGCCTCCTCAATGCAGCTTCGGCACTGGCGCGATACCATTACGCTTTTTCGTCACGCCGTCAGTGTTACTGACCGTAACTATGTGGCGTATAATAATCTTGGCACGGCTTTGGCGATGAAGGGTCAGGACAACGCCTCCTATGCGGCGTTTGAGATGGCCGCGTCCATAGATCCTTTGTATAAAACAGCATTTATCAACATGGGAAACATACTGCTCCAGAGGAATAAGCCGCTGGAGGCGATAAGCAATTACGAAAAGGCCATAGCAATAGATGGGCGGCAGCCGGGGGCATATCATGGAATTGGCGTGGCCCTCATGGCGATGGGAAAAAGAGGCGAGGCCGCTGCGTATTTCGAAAAGGCCCTCTCCTTAGATCCAAATCATCAGGCGGCCAGACATTACCTGTCAACATTACGCCAGAGCGACGGTGAAAAATAACCCCGTGAGCAAAATTAATATATCCATCGCCGCCCTGATTGTCATCCTCACATTGTTTGTATATTCTGAGGTAAGAACGTTTGAATTTCTGAACTATGACGACAATGTTCACATAACGCTTAATCAGCGTGTGACAACCGGCCTCAGCGTGGAAAACGCCCGCTGGGCATTTACTCACTCACACGATGGCAACTGGTATCCAGTCACGCTGCTTTCATATATGGCTACGGTTGCACTGTTCGGCATGAACGCGGGTGCTCATCACATGGTTGGGCTTACCATCCACATAATGAACTCAGTCCTGCTGTTTGCACTCTTTCAACGGCTGACGCGGTCGCGGTGGCGAAGCGCCTTTGTCGCCCTGTTATTTGCCGTACATCCCATGCATGTTGAGTCAGTTGCATGGATTTCAGAGAGGAAGGATGTCCTCAGCGCATTTTTCGGATTTCTTGCCATCATGGTTTATACGTATTATGCCAAAAAGCCGTCCGCCGTCAAATACTTGGGCGTACTTTTGTGTTTTATATTCAGCCTTATGTCCAAGCCCATGCTGGTGACGTTGCCGTTTGTGCTTCTGCTGCTTGATTTCTGGCCTTTGGGGCGTTTTGATAGGGGTGTTAAGAGGCTGTTATTAGAAAAAACCCCTCTCATTATTCTTTCTATCGTGTCATCGGTTGTAACAATCCAGGCACAAAAGGCGTGGGGGGCGGTTGTCTCGCTTGAGTATCTGCCTCTTAGGATTCGCCTTGAGAATATACCCATGTCCTATCTTCGTTATATTATAAAACTGTTTGTCCCTGAGAGGCTTGCCTTTTTTTACCCGATACCTGATGTCATACCCGTGTGGCAGACGGGTGTGTCGGTTATCGTTGTACTATCAATTTCTATAACTGCCCTTGTAATGGCAAGACGGCTTCCCTATGTATTTACCGGCTGGTTTTGGTACATAGTGACACTTGTGCCGGTGATTGGGTTTGTGCAGGTGGGGTTACAGGCGATGGCCGACAGATATACGTACATACCATACGTCGGCCTGTTTGCCATAGCGGCAATGGCACCGCCATCGTCAATGTTTAGAATGCCATATGGTAAACCCATCATCTCAATTGCCGCCGCCGTGGTGGTCATCCTGTGTGTAGCGAGGTCAAAGGCTCAGGTGAGCTATTGGCACGACTCTGTAACCCTGTATGAACATGCGATTGAGGCAGGTGGCGATAACTTTATGGCCTACTATGGTTTGGGGACTGTGTTATCTTTGGAGGGCAAGGCAGACGAGGCGGCCACGGCCTTAAAGAAATCTATCCTTATCAGACCTACATACGCGAGGGCCTATACGAATCTTGGGATGGTCTTGTTGTTTCAGCTTCAGAGGCCGGAGGAGGCGATTTCCTATTTTTATAAGGCCATTGAGTTAGAACCGCGAAGTGCCAATGCCCAAAACGGCGCTGGTGCGGCACTGGCGATGTTAAAGCGTCCCCGCGACGCCGTCGCGTACTTTGAGAAGGCGTTAGAGCTTGACCCCAATTTGGAGGAGGCGCGCAGGAATTTAGACCTTGTACGGCGCGAAGCAGGCCTCTAATGTATTGAGTTACGGCATTCTCTTGTCCTTGTTCTTCATTTTTTTCCACTTATACCAGATGATTTCGTTACTTCCGGAGGGGTAGATGAGGCGTTTAATCTTTCGGTATGGGGCGCCCCATATGCGGTTATACCAACTGTTGAAGCCGGTGCGCCGGGCGAGGGACAGTTCTTCGGTGGTCATCAACTGTGGCTGAAAACGTTTCTTATGTTTGTATATATGATAGACATCTTCTCTGATGAGGCTGTCAAATATCTTGTTGCTTATACGTCCGAGGATTCCCGGCAGCGGCCTGAAGTATATGCTGACCTGGAAATCAATGAGATAGGGGCGCATGTCCTCGCCGACGATGATATTACCGAGTTTGTTGAGGTCGAGGTAAAATATACGGCGTTGATGCAGTTGTTCTATTATAGCCCGCAGGGAGTCGAAAAATGTTTCGGGAAGTACACCCTTAAACTCGTGAAGCGTGGTGCCTTCGGCGAAGAGGTGAAAATATCCCCTCATACCAAAGCGAGGCCCGAGGGGTGGAATACCTTCTATGCCGTCAATCTTTTTATATATGCCGTACTCGCGGCGAGAGAAAAACACGGCCAGAGGACGCAGCAGCAGCCCGAATATAAACCGGAAGTCGGAGAGTTTTAATACATACCGTAAGCCACCGCCGTTTTTATATAACACGTTGACAGAAAAGAAGTCCTCCTTCAGTATTTTTTCATACCTGAAGACATTCCCGTTTATCTCTACCTGTGAAGGATATTTTTTGTCCATTGTTGGCATTATGACACAGAGTGCCAACAGTAATCCAGTGGCCGGAGTACTGAAGCCGCCAACGAGCGGCAGGTGGAGTTCAAAGGATAGAACGTGGTGAGATTTACGGGGTGAAGCAACCGTGTTGTCAAGTATATTATGAAAAATTAAGTTGCCATGGAGACCCCGTTTTGATGATGCTGTTAAGAATAGTTAGTAGCTTGCGCATGCAAGCAATGATAGCCTGTTTTGGTTT
>JADFXF010000093.1 GCA_015233685.1 Nitrospirota bacterium
CTTACAGACAAGATCGCCCAATTCTCGGAGTATCCTTTAATTCTGGCGGAGAACTCTTTGATTGTCGATTTTTGCGGCAATCCAACAAACGCGGGGGCAGTTAATCGTTACCTTTCTCAATTCAATATCACAGTTGGGGCATCTGTCTCGTTCATACTCAATAAGAACGGCACTGTTATCGCATCTAGCAACTGGGACTCCAAGGACTCGGCTATAGGCAAAGGATCTGCCGCCTTTAGGCCTTATTTTCAAAAGGCGATAAACGGAGTGCCGGCGGGATACGTTGCAATCGGGCTTACATCCAAAGAACCTAGCTATTTCGCCTCCTATCCGATTAGAAAAGGCGGCGAGGTAATCGGGGTTGCCGTAGTTAAAAATAGACTCGACAGCCTGAAGCTCGGTACTCAGGAAGTCATGGGAACGCTCCTCATCGCCGATGAAAACGATGTCATCTTCGCATCGAACGATGATCTGTTTAATTTTTACGCTATTCGTGAGCTGCCGGAGGGTGTTTTGTCAGAGATAAAGGAAGATAAACAATATGAGGGCGTTGACCTCCAACCGCTTCCTGTTAAAAGCGATGTCATGCGCGGCGGCGTGAGGATAATAACATTAAAACCCTCGGTCGTCACTGAACAGCGCGAGGTCAGATACGTTATGGAGATGGTTTACGCGCAGGAAAACGGCTGGAATGTCTATCTGCTTTCAGAAGTTGGGGATTTGGATAAAAAAATCATTGTAAATATGGCGATTGCCTCTTCGATTATAGCGGCGATACTTGTTGCGTCGTTGCTGCTGATTAATATAAGGCTGAGGAAAATAAAGGAAACATCAAGGAAAAATCAGGAAGAACTTGAGCATAAGGTAGATGAGCGGACACAGGAACTGCACGATACAAACGAAAAACTCCTCTTCGAATTGATAGAGCGCAAGCGGCTTGAAAATGCCCTGAAAATAAAGACGGACGAGCTGCAACACATCAACGAAAACCTTCGGGAACTTGTGAAAAAAGAGGTCGCCGAAAATAATAAACAGGAACAGATGCTGATTCAGCAATCCCGTATGGCGGCAATGGGCGAAATGATAGGTGCCATAGCCCACCAGTGGAGGCAACCCATAAACGCAATCGGCCTGATAATACAGGACCTCGTTGACGCCTTCGACCATGGAGAGATGAACAAGGAATACCTGGAAACCGAAGTCCAGTCAACCATGCAGCACATAGGATTTATGTCCCAAACGATTGACGATTTCAAGAATTTCCTCAAACCTTCAAAAAAGAAACTGCGGTTTAACGTCAAAGAGGCAATAGAGGAAATAATGTCCATGTTTGAGGGGACACTAAAAAGAGACTCCGTCGCAGTGTCCATGGCTCACTCAGAAGAAACATATCTGAAAACCGGCTACCCTAACGAGTTCAAGCAGGTGATATTGAATATTATCAACAACGCCAGAGACGCCATTGTATCATGCCGCAAAAAAGGGCTGATTGACAAAGGCACTCAGGGGCAGATAACAATCCGCCTTGAAAAGGCCGCCGCCTCCCCAACTCAGGACGCGGACGACAAGGTAATCGTGTATATCAGTGACAATGGAGGAGGCATACCTGAGGATATTATAGACAAGGTATTCGATTCATACTTCACAACCAAGACCGAGGACAAGGGAACGGGTATCGGCCTCTATATGTCCAGGACGATAATAGAAAACAACATGGGCGGCAGACTGACAGTGCGAAACACACCCATAGGGGCTGAGTTTGCGATAGAAATATAGGGGAATGCGATAGAAATGGGGGAATGCGTATAGAAATGGGTACGAAAGAGATATAGGGGGGTATGGATAAAGGGCTGCCTCAACGGCAGCCCCGTCCACTATCTTAGTCTGCCCACTTAATGGCTTCTACCGGACACGTATCCATGGCTTCCTGAACATCGCAAGTGCCGCACTTGTCAGGCGAGGACACAAAAGCATGGTCTCCCTGCATCGTAAACACTTCCGGACAAAGGGATACGCACGTCTCACATCCTGAACAGAGATCGGGATCTACATATGGAACCTTCATCTTATACTCCTCCTGCAACAGTTTGATTGGATGCCCAACGCACCCTATTGTTATTAATGTACGCTTGCTATCAACGCACCATCTCGTCATTATCAATTTGACGTCTGTATCTTTACGGCGATTTATGATAAACTAATGCTCCTATTTTTGCAAGTAAAATATTATATAATTTATATGATGAAAGATAATAAGACCATAACGATACCGATAACCGGCATGACATGCGCCGTTTGCGCCCAAGCCGTTGAGAAGGCGATAGGGAAACACGCGGGCGTAAGCATGGCCGCGGTTAACTTTGCCGCTGAAAAGGCCGTCTTTACAATCAACGGGGGTGGCTCTTTTGATATTAACCCCATCATCGGCTCTATAAAAGAGGAAGGCTACGGGGTTGTGGCCTCAAAGGTGCAACTCAGGGTGTCAGAGATGAGCTGCGCCGCGTGTGTGTCTGCCGTTGAGAGTGCCCTCAGGTCGGTAAGCGGCGTCATTGCGGCGTCGGTAAATCTTGCCACAGAGAGGGCAAGGGTTGAATATATACCCACAATTACCAGTGTTGACGAGATTATTCGGGCGGTAACTGTCTCAGGCTATAAGGCCGAAGCGCTTGATGATGACGTAACAGACACAGAAAAGGTGGAACGGGAAAGACAATATACCTCACTTAAGATAACCCTTTGGGCAAGTGCTGTTATTTCAACTATTATTATGGCCGCCTCAATGATAAAACTCCCCGTGCTGTCCAGCCCTTATGTGCTTTTTGCCCTTGCCGCGTTGGTGCAATTTATATCAGGGATGCGCTTTTACCGGGCGGCATTGTCTGCCCTCCGACATTTATCAGCGAATATGAACACCCTTATTGCCGTTGGCACATCGTCGGCTTTTTTTTACAGCGCGTTTGTGGTGTTTTTTCCCGAAAGTCTTCACAAGCATGGGATGACACCTCATTTGTATTTTGACACATCGGCGGTTATCATCACGCTTATTCTCTTTGGTCGTACCCTTGAGCTGCGGGCAAAGGGCCAGACCTCAGAGGCGATAAAGAAACTCATCGGCCTTCAGGCAAAGACTGCCGCCGTGTTAAGAGACAATGTCGAGATGGCCATACCCATTGGCGAGGTGGCAGTGGGGGACATCGTCGTGGTGCGTCCCGGGGAGCGTATACCTGTTGATGGGACAATAACTGATGGGGCGTCCAGCGTAGACGCCTCCGCAATAACTGGTGAGAGCCTGCCCGTTGATAAGACAAAGGGTGATACCGTCTATGGCGGCACGGTAAATCTGTACGGGGCATTTAAGATGGTGGCGTCACGCATAGGCAAGGCATCGTTGCTTGGGTCAATTATACGGCTTATTGAAGAGGCTCAGGCCACAAAGGCGCCGATTCAACGGCTTGCTGATAGAGTGGCCTCAGTGTTTGTGCCAGTAGTTATACTAATTGCGGCGGTGACTTTTATACTATGGTATTTCTTAGGCACTGAGCCGTCTTTCAATCGCGCTATGATGAGTTTTATCGCCGTACTGATAATTGCGTGCCCGTGCGCGCTTGGGCTGGCAACCCCGACGGCGGTTATGGTAGGTACGGCAATGGGGGCAGAGAGGGGAATACTTATAAAAGGGGCTGAGGCCCTCGAAAACGCATACAAAATCCAGGTCGTCGCCATGGACAAGACCGGCACGTTGACAGAGGGCAAGCCCGTCCTGACCGGCATTGAGGCGCCGCAAAGCGGATTTACCGTCGGCGACGCGCTAAGGACGGCAGCCTCGGCAGAAAAATACTCCGAGCACCCCATAGCCAGGGCCATCGTGGCAAAGGCAATAGCCGGGGGTATCCAGCTTTTTGACCTCGATTCCTTTGTCTCCATAACGGGCGGCGGCGTAAAAGGCACACATAAGGGCAGTGATATTATGATTGGAAGCGCCAGATTACTTATCAACGAAGGGATTGATGTAACCGTTAACGATGAGGCCAGGGCCACCGTTTACTTAGCCATTAATAATGACGTAAAGGCTGTTTTCTCAATATCGGACACAATAAAAAAGACGACCAAAGACGCGGTAACCAGACTTAGGGCAATGGGTATTGAGACCATAATGCTGACCGGCGACGACAAACGCACAGCAGAGGCAATAGCCCGTGAGGCGGGCATAGGCAGATTCCACGCGGAACTCCTGCCAAACGAAAAACTGGATATAATCAGGGCGATAAAGAAAGAGGGCAAGATAGTTGCGATGGTAGGAGACGGCATAAACGACGCCCCTGCCCTCATCGAGGCCGACGTAGGCATAGCCCTTGGAACGGGAGTTGACATTGCCATTGAAGCGGCAGACATAATTTTACTATCAGGAGACCTCATGTCAGTGGCGGACGCGGTAAGTCTCTCACGCCTGACAATCAGGACGATAAAAGAAAACCTGTTCTGGGCATTTTTTTATAACATAGTGGGCATCCCAATTGCCGCCGGAGTGTTGACATTATTTGGAGGCCCGCCATTAAATCCTATGATAGCCTCATTGGCGATGGCCTTTAGTTCTGTCAGCGTGGTGAGCAATTCGCTGAGGTTAAAGAAGAAGAGGTTGTCGTGAATTCCTGCCCGGCTTATGTGGATTGTATCCTCGTCTCGCTCCCTCCTGTTGCCCGTACCGGCTCATTACCGTGGAATCCATATCCACCGTACACCAACCATAAACTGCTCTATCAACTGCTCCGGTGCGTACCCTCTATTCGACCCTTGATCGGGTAAACTCATTCCAGAAATGCTCTCCCTAAACTCCATCTTGCTCAACATTCGCTTCATCAGCCCCATCCCTCCCCACGGGGTTATACTATTTCTAATACTAATATGCAATAATACACTTATCAAGAAGGAGGTAAGTGTATGGCAAGACGATCAGGAGGTAGGGAGCAATTGGAGCAGGCAAAAAAGGTACTGTCAAAGGCACGTA
>JADFXF010000094.1:0-579 GCA_015233685.1 Nitrospirota bacterium
CAACAAGGGCCAAGAGCCTTTCGGCAAGTTTACCAGCCGAATGTTCGGACGTAATAGCTGTAATCTCTACTTCGGGTACTGATCTGAGTATCCTCAGAAGCTCGCTTCCGGTATAGCCGCTTGCCCCACAGATAACTGCTCTAATCATAAACTATCCCTCACCAGCCCTGGCATATTGCGGCACAGGGAAAATGCAGTCCAATGTCATAAACCTGTCATTCCTGCGAAAGCAGAAATCCAGCCATTATACCCAAAAACGCCTACAGTGGTTTCCGGCCCTTTACCTGTCATGCCGTTGCCCTTTTGGAGGGGGCATCCATCCTTGGTTCTTAGAAGGCTGGATTCCTGCTTTCGCAGGAATGACAGAAAAAGAAACGGCAATCCATATTAAGCGCGTGTTATCTCTTTGAGAACTGGAAGCGCTTTCTGGCGCCTTTTTGACCGTATTTCTTACGTTCCTTCTCTCTTGGGTCACGCGTAAGCAGGCCTTCTTTTTTGAGCTTAGGCCTGAGGTCTGAATCCGAGTTGATAAGCGCTATGGAGATACCGTTCCTTACCGCCCCTGCCTGCCCGGCCGGG
>JADFXF010000094.1:589-1526 GCA_015233685.1 Nitrospirota bacterium
CCGCCGCCGTGTACGCTTGCCGTGACGTCGAGCTTTCCTACCATGCCGGTGACTTCCAACGGTTGATTTATCATCATCCGAAGCGTTTCCCTCGGAAAATACGTATCGATAGGCTTATTGTTAACGGTTATGTCTCCTTTGCCTTTTTTTAATATTATACGGGCTACCGAGGTCTTTCTCTTGCCGGTTGCCGTGTATCTAATCTCTGCCATTGAAATCTCCTCACGTTATTAGGATGTCTCACGCTGCATCGCTATGTATCATCTAACGTCATTTAATGTCATTTAATATCACTTTATGGTCACTTTATGTCCAGGGCTTCCGGCTTTTGAGCCGCGTGCGGGTGCTGCGCCCCTTTGTATATCTTGAGTTTTTTTATCATAGCCCTGCCGAGCCTGTTCTTCGGCAACATACCCCATACGGCAGCCCTGACTATCTTGTCGGGGTGTCTGCGGAGTCTGTCCTTTGCGGTTTCCTGTTTAATACCGCCAACGTAGCCGGTATGGTAGTAATACACCTTGTCGTTGAGTTTATTGCCCGTCAGTTTTACCTTTTCCGCGTTGACAACGATAATAAAATCGCCGGTGTCAGCGTTCGGCGTAAATATCGGCTTGTTTTTGCCCCTGAGATATATGGCAATCCTCGTGGCCAGCCTTCCAAGCACCTTGCTGTTTGCGTCAACCACGTACCATTTCCTCTCAAACTCGTCCTTCTTCATAAATTTCGTTTTCATCAGCCACTCACCTTCTTCGCACTCGTTTCGCCGGTTGCCGCACTCTCAGACATGCAGCGCTTAGGGTCACAATTTCCCGACGTATGATAAAATAAAATAAATACGTCATACTTGTCAATATGCTTTTGACAAGTTAGCAAAAATTATTTTATAATACCATCTTTAATTTCGCAATAGAGCGATGGGGTGTCGACAAATGGCAAG
>JADFXF010000094.1:1549-5004 GCA_015233685.1 Nitrospirota bacterium
CATCTGGGGGTTCGAACCCTCCCACCCCAGCCAGTTCGCGGCGACGGGCCGGGTTTGCGGAGTATTTATAAGGAGAACTCAAATTATGAAGGGCATTAAGCTCATAACAGGAAACTCAAATGTAGCTCTCGCTGAGGAAGTGTCTCAGTACCTGAACCTTAAACTGGTTGACACCGTCATAAAGAGATTCGGTGACGGGGAGATTTCTATCCAGGTTGATGACAATGTCAGGGGTTCTGACATATTTGTCATTCAGTCCACATGCGCTCCGGTCAACGATAATCTGATGGAATTTTTGTTATTGGTGGACGCCCTTAAGAGGGCATCTGCCGGCAGGATAACCGCCGTAATTCCGTACTACGGTTATGCGCGCCAGGACAGAAAGGTACAGCCTCGTGTGCCGATTTCAGCGAAACTGGTGGCTGATTTGATTGCTGTTGCCGGTACGCACAGGGTTTTGACTATTGATTTACACGCGGGGCAGATACAGGGATTTTTTAACATACCTGTGGACCATCTCTATGCCGTATTGCTGATTTTGGATTATATAAAGCTCTGCTATCCTGTGGATAATCTGGTTATTGTAGCCCCTGACGCCGGGGCGGTGGAGAGGTCGAGGTCAGTGGCGAGGAGATTGAACTGCTCAATGGCCATCATAGATAAGCGCAGAGAGCAGGCAAACGAATGTAAGGTGGAAAACGTCATAGGCGATGTCAGCGGCAAGGATGTCCTGATCCTTGACGACATGATAGACACCGCGGGCACCACAGTGCAGGCCGCCCAAATCCTCAAAGAAAACGGTGCCCTGAAGGTATATGCGGCGTGTACGCACCCCGTGCTCTCTGGCCCTGCCATAGAGAGAATCAATAGCTCGGTAATTGAGCAGGTCATTGTAACAAATACTATCCCGCTGGGTAATAAAAAGGTTAATTGCGGCAAGCTCGTCGTCTTAAGCGTAGCCTCTTTGCTTGGCGAGGCCATTAAGAGAATACACGAGGAATCGTCAATAAGTTCGCTATTTAAATAATAACTTTTGGAGGAGACATAAATGGAAAGAGCCACGTTAACAGCAGAAGTAAGAGAAACAAAGGGCAAGGGGGCGGCGAGGACCCTAAGGCGGGCGGACAACATCCCGTCGGTCATATACCGTAAGGGTATTGCGCAGTCCATTTCCCTGCCGCGCAAGGAGCTGGTGAGCTTTATTAACTCACTTGCCGGTGAGCAGGTACTTGTTAATTTGGCTTTTGGCGACGGCTCGGCCAAACTTGCGATTATGAGGAACTATCAGACCGACCCGATTAAGGGCGAACTCCTGCATGTGGATTTCTACGAGGTGTCACTTAAGGAGACGATCAAGGTCAGCGTTGGCGTGCTACTTGTCGGCACACCGATAGGCGTAAAACGCGACGGGGGTATTTTACAGGCCGGCCTTCGTGAGGTAGAGATAGAGTCTCTGCCGGACAACATCCCTGCCCACGTAGAGCTTGACGTCAGAGGGCTTGAAATAGGGCATTCCTATCACGTCAGTGACATAAAGGTTGGCGAGGGGATAAAGATATTGTCTGAGATGGACGCGGTGGTAGCGACGATTACAGTCTCGGCAAGCGCCATATCTGAACTCGCCGAGGAGGCAAGCGCTGATGCCGTTAAGGAGCCGGAGGTCATGAAGAAGGGCAAGCAGGAAGACAAAGATAAGTAGCGGTTGGTATATAATTGGGCTGGGAAATCCCGGCACTAAGTACAAGAACACGCGCCACAACGCGGGCTTTGCCGTCATAGATGAGATTGCCCGCGTGTATGGGATAGAATTAAAGGTGCGCGGCGTCATGGAAAAAGGCGAAGGCGTGATTGAAGGTGCGCCGGTAACGCTTATTAAACCCCTTACATATATGAACAGAAGCGGTTCAGCCGTCTATTCAGAGGTTAGGGCGCACAGCTCTCAGTCAATAGTAATACAAGACGACATAGATATGGACCCCGGAAGGCTGAAGGTTAAGAACGGCGGCGGGGCGGGAGGACACAAAGGGGTGCTTTCGATAATTGAGTCTTCGGGGACGAGGGATTTCATAAGGATTAAAATCGGCGTTGGGAAGAACCCCTTAGTTCCGGTGGATGAGTATGTCCTGATGAGGTTTCCCCCGGGCGAGGCGCGGCTCATAAAGGAGGCGGTCTCACAGGCGGCCGCTGCCGCTGCCTGCGTTATCTCTGAGGGCGTTGCCGAGGCTATGAATAAATTCAACAAGCGCACGGTCGGCCAGGACGAGATTAAGGGCTAAGGTTTTGGAAAAATAGGGGAAGGCTATGCAGTTAAAAGTTGTGGTTCATGAAGCGGAGGAAGGCGGCTATTGGGCTGAAGTACCGGCAATTCAGGGGTGCGCCACACAAGGGGATTCATTTGACGAATTGCTAAAGAATATTTACGAGGCCGTGGAGGGTTGTTTATCTGTTGACATTAAGGACATTACAATGTCGGGCAAGGAGGGGCTATGATAGAGAAAAAAACATATTATTTTGAAAAACCCGGCAAGGCCAACACCGCCGACTGCCTTTCGATAGTCAAGGCTGCCGTGAAGGACTTAGGATACAAACACATCGTGGTGGCCACAACCGGAGGCGAAACTGGTGTGTTGTTCTCTGAGGCATTTAAAGGCACGGGCGTAAATTTAGTCGCGGTAAGCCATTCGCATGGGTTTAAGGAGCCAAACACGATAGAGCTTGACCCTGATTTGACAAATAAAATCCGTGCAAACGGCGCGATTTTATATACTGGCACAATGGTAACTCATTCGCTTGAGAGCGCGTTTGCAAAGCAATTCAACGGCCTGTATCCAACGCTTATAGTGGCTCAGACATTGAGGCGTTTTGGTGAGGGTGCTAAGGTATGCTGCGAGATAGCCATGATGGCGGCAGACGCTGGATTAGTCCCTGAGGGTGTGGATATAATAACGGTAGCCGGTACGGGCAGGGGTGCGGACACGGCCATGG
Organism: Nitrospirota bacterium; assembly: GCA_015233685.1. Lineage (GTDB taxonomy): Bacteria > Nitrospirota > Thermodesulfovibrionia > Thermodesulfovibrionales > Magnetobacteriaceae > Magnetominusculus > Magnetominusculus dajiuhuensis. Next base: position 4,535 of record JADFXF010000094.1, read on the forward strand.
TAATACGCTCTGCGGCGTCGAAGAGATTTATGGAATTGAAAGTACAGGAGATTCTGGCAAAGCCGATGTTTGGCATATAGTATAGTGGACCCGTTTGTCAAGACAGAAATTTGCCTTTTTTAAGTTACAGCAAGTCCTTATATTTTTCATAGCCCAGGCCCCAAAGGGGCGGGTGTACGTCCCAAGTCCTTAGTCCTTTTCCCATCCTTTTTCACAATATTTTGCAGTAGTAGAGGCTGTGGTAATGTTAATAACTCGGAGCATTTTTTGCGGAGAGTTGTTAAAGGGGGTGTTGGAAACTCATCTTTTCGAGTTTTCAACACCCCCGTCATCTCCACAGCCGTCTTATTCTATTTCTAAGACATAAGGGCATTAATAATCCAAGGCCAAGAAACGATAGAGCGTACTCTATCTTTATTGTTTTCCAAGTCAAGCAATGATTTTTCAAGGTGATTTTCAAAAGAGTCGAA
>JADFXF010000095.1 GCA_015233685.1 Nitrospirota bacterium
TCCCCTGATATGAATCCCCTTTACGACCTTTGTGGTCATAGCGCCGACCTGAATGCCTATCAACGAGCCAAGCAGCATACCCATCGCCAGTGAATAAAACACGTATCCGTATATCGCATACTGAGTGATTGCCGCAAACCCCGCGGTAAATATTATCTGTAATATGTCCGTTCCAACGGTAGTCATAGACGAGACGCCAAAGATGTAAACAAACATTGGAAAGGTGATAAAACCGCCGCCCACGCCCATTATGGCGGCCATTATGCCTACGATTACACCGCCTGCCGCAACTATGACGCCGGAAATCTTCCTTCCGCCCGGTACATAGTCCTCATCAAAAGTTATCATGGGCGGGATGTTTACCGACTGGACTTTCAGCGTAAAGGCCGGCATATCGGTCGTCGCGCCGCCGTGGGCGTCGCCCGTGTCCGCCCCTTTCCTTGACCTTAGAAAATCGGCTAAGGTGTAAAACCCCAGAAACCCAAGCAGCGCGGCATAAACCAAACTTATGAATGCCTCGCTCAACAGCGGGTCATAGTCGTATAGCCCTTTGTTTATCAGTCCCCCGATGACAGCACCGCCGGTTGAGCCGACCAGAAACGCTACGGCAAGTTTGACTGAGACATTGCCGAGTTTTTTGTGCACCGTTGTACCCATAATCGCCTTGGCAAAGATGTGAAACAGGTCAGTACCTACGGCAAGGATTCCCTTAACGCCGGCGGCCATCAGGGCAGGGGTAATAATGAACCCGCCTCCAGCCCCAATACATCCCGTAATCAGTCCGGCTGCAAGACCTATCGCCATGGAAGCCATAAAAATTTTCGTGGAATAAAAGGCAGGGGCATACGCCGTCTTCCCACCTAAGATTCCACCGGCCTCTGCCAGGGCCACGGCCAGTATTGGCAGAATGGCTATGAGAATCCAGAGCATTTTCTTCCTGTTTTTCAGGATGCTCATCGAGACCTCGTAGTCCCACTTCGCGTGCGCAATTGACGCGCTCTTTAAAAACGTATACACCTCTCTGAAAAAACTCATTAGTACCTCCTGATAAATAATATACTCCCTGTCTTGCTCTGCTTAACCTGCCCTAATCTAATGGGCCTTCTTTATATAAGCCTCTCTTATAGCCTTTGAAAGTATGTCTATTTCAGGGGGTTTTCTAAGTATGTCGAAAACTCCCAGTTTCCACGCCTCTTCCTCTTCCGTCTCCGAGCTGTAGCCTGTAAGTATCAGCACAGGCAGCTCAATTTTTTTTGTGTTTAACCACCGCATAACGTCTATGCCGTTTTTACGCGGCATCTTCATGTCCAACACAAGGACATTAGGTATATATTCTTTGAGGCTATCAATAGCCTCCTGCCCGTCAAAGGCAACTGTGACCTTAAACCCCCTCATCCTCAGCCGCTCAGACAGGACCTCTGTGAAGTCCCGTTCGTCATCGGCCAGTAGTATGTTTAGTTGTTTCATATTGTTGCTCCAAAAAACCCACCAAATGGGCTATTTCCAATTGTTTTAATTAATCGATTGACGATAACATTCTCAATCTAAAGTTACTCACTCAACCGCCAGGTAAGCCACACACGCAGATAGTTCTAAGAATCAATCTCTCGGTGGGGAGACTCTTTAGGGAAAGCCAACCGACCCACCTGTGGGCTATTATACCAAGAATCATTAAAATATTATATAAATAATTTTTGTGCGAATATTTTTTTTGATGGATGTGCGGCCAGGGGATACGTATGTGATAATGGCGGAAGGTTAACATCTGCGATATTTATGATTGAAGGAAAAAGCCGATTTGCATCTCTTCGTATTCGCCGGGGTTTTTGAACCTTACCCCGAAGGTGACGGTCTTCTCTGTCTCCTCTACTACAGATACAATCTCCCCAAAAACCCTGACTGGCTCTTCCTTAGGCGGTAATACAAATCTTAACGACATAACGCTGCCTATCCTTGACCTAACATTACCCGTTCTATCACAAACAGGCGCGACTTTCAAACACTTCAGGCGTAGGCCTCCGCGGGATATATTTAAGATATTCCCCTTTATTGCCGGTCTGTTGCTGTCTTTAAGCTGATAATACGCCTCAATGGTAACATCTTTACGATAGAATTCACGCGCATTTATACGAACGAAAACCTGCTGTTTGCACTTTGGGCAGGTTATGATAAAATCCTTCTCCGGCGGGTATTCTTTTTTGAGTTTACCTTTGACCCCACAGCAGGGACACACCACAGGTATCTCAGTAGATGGATAGACAGTTATCACCGGCAATTTAGGGATATTTGCCATCAGGTTGCCCTCCTGTAAGCCCATAAAGCGTCCTGTGACTTATGTCACTCCACATTGTACAATATCCAAATAAATATTTCAAGCGGTTATATATTATTCACAGAGCCGCCAGGCCAGCGATATTGACACAGGTATGCCGGAGGCGTACAATACACCGTGCTGCTGTGCTAATATGGGCTGTTTGCACAAAAGGCTATTTAACGGTGGTGGAAAAGATTACGATGGGAAAAGAAAGGATATTGGTTACGGGTGGGGCGGGGTATCTTGGTTCTGTACTTGTGCCGGATCTATTAAGGGCCGGGCATGAAGTGACAGTGCTTGACTCGCTTATGTTTGGGCAGGTTACCCTGCTTGATTGCTGTGCCTGTGAGGGTTTCGATTTTATAAAGGGGGATATATGCAACTCAGGGCTGATTTCCTCCCTTGTTCCCCGCTTTGACGTTATTATACCGTTGGCCGCCATTGTAGGGGCACCCGCGTGTAAGATGAACCCATCTCTGACAAATCTCGTAAACCATGACGCAATGATGGATATGATAGACAGGCTCTCTCCATTGCAAAAGGTAATATTTCCTACCACAAACAGCGGCTATGGCATCGGGGAAAAGGACAAGTTCTGCACAGAGCAATCCCCGCTTAGGCCAATCTCCGAATACGGAAGGGTCAAGGTCATACTCGAAAACGCCCTGCTTGACAGGGGAAGGGCGGTCACGCTGCGCCTTGCTACGGTTTTCGGCATGAGCCCGAGGATGAGAATGGACCTGCTTGTTAACGATTTCACCTACAGGGCGTATAAAGACAGGTTCATCGTGCTTTTTGAAGGGCATTTTCGCAGAAATTACATCCACGTAAGAGACGTCACGCGCGCGTTTATGTTTGCCATGGATAACTACGATAAAATGGTCGGCGAGCCATTCAATGTGGGGCTGAGCAGCGCGAACATAACAAAGAGGCAGCTCTGTGAAAAAATAAAAGAACACGTACCTGAACTCTATATCCACTCTGCCCCCGTAGGAGAGGACCCCGACAAACGGGACTATGTCGTGAGCAACGATAAGATTGAATCCCTTGGTTTTAAACCGGCACACTCGCTTGATGACGGCATCGTGGAATTGTTAAAGGGATATAAAATATTAAAACCAAACCAATTTGCCAATGTCTGATGTACTGGCCGCCCTTAGGCTTCCCCTGACGTCTTCCACCTTCGGCCAGCAGGAAAAAGACGCGGTCGCGGCAGTCATGGAAAGCGACATGTTTACAATGGGAAGGCATGTCTCAGAGTTTGAGGCAGAGTTTGCCTCGTTTTTCGGACGAAGGCACGCCGTCATGGTAAACTCCGGCTCGTCGGCAAATCTTGTGGCCGTTGCCGCGTTGTTTTACCGGAAGGATTTGCCGTTGATGCCAGGCGATGAGGTAATAGTACCGTGTATTTCATGGGCAACCACGTTTTATCCTCTGCAGCAGTACGGGCTGAAACTCAGGTTTGTTGATATTGACATTAATACCCTCAACATTGATGTGGAGCAGATTGAAAGGGCGATAACTCCTAAGACAAGAATGATTGTGGCGGTGAGCATACTTGGCAATCCATGCCGCTTTGATAAGATCACGCAGATATGCCAAAAATATAACCTTATTCTCTTTGAGGACAACTGTGAATCAATGGGGGCGGTGTATGATGGCCGTTACACGGGTACTTTCGGCCTCGTAGGGACATTCAGCACTTTTTTCTCTCACCATATATCAACGATGGAGGGAGGGCTTATTCTCACGGACGACGTTGAAATTGACTGTCTGTGCAGATCAATCCGCAATCACGGCTGGTGCCGCGGCCAGCCCGGGGGCAGTCCAATCTTTGAAAAGAAAGACAGCGATTTTTATGAGGCCTACCGGTTTATTTTGCCGGGCTACAATGTCCGCCCAATGGAAATACAAGGGGCGGTTGGCAAGGTTCAGCTCAAAAAGCTCGACGCGTTTCTTAAAATAAGGCGTGGTAATGCCGCCCATTTTGTAAACACCTTCAAACACGACAAACGCTTTATCATTCAGCAGGAGACAGGGCAAAGCTCATGGTTTTGTTTTACGATGATAGTAAATCCGGACGCGGGGACAGACAGAGACGCAGTCCTTAGCACGCTGAAAAAATCGAACATCGAATATAGAATAATCACCGGCGGCAATATGCTCAGACACGACGTAATTAAGTATTTCGACTACGAGGTCGTAAGCTCAAAACAAGCGGACATAGCCCATGACCGCGGCTTCTTTGTCGGCAACCACCCTGTTGATATAAGAGATGAAATTGACTATCTGTACAAATCCCTGAAAGGAATATGATAAGTCACGCTGGTGCCGCTTTTATTCTAACCTTATAGGTTGACATATTTGAAGTCTTTACTATTGAGGAAGGCAGGTATAAGCTCTATTCCTATGCCGAAGGTGAGGGCGTGGTTATGTCAAAAGTCATAGAGGGGCTTGAAATCAATATCAAAGACGTGTTCGAGGCCTGAAATCCTTATGAGTTATTGAACCGCTTGCGCTCTGCCATCGTTCTGGGTCTTATTCTATTTTTAAATCATATGTGCATTAATAATCAATGATTAGTGTATTTATGAAATATCTTAGTCTGTCATTCCGGCTTGTCCGGAATCTGTCTCAGCACATCCTCAAGCCAAATACGATT
>JADFXF010000096.1:0-409 GCA_015233685.1 Nitrospirota bacterium
TGGAAAGAGAGGGAGTTCGCGTCCTCGGCACATCGGCATACGCCATAGACAGGGCGGAGGACAGAAAGAGATTTAAGGAACTTATTGATAAGCTTAGGCTCAAACAGCCCGAAAACGAGACTGCCACGTCTGCCTCTGAGGCCATCATGAGTGCTGAACGCATTGGCTACCCTGTCATGGTAAGGCCGTCGTATGTGCTTGGCGGTCGGGCAATGGAGATAGTCTATGACGACGTGTCGCTTGCCGATTATATGGTAAGGGCGGTTAAGGCGTCGCCGGAGCACCCGGTACTGGTGGATAAATATCTTCAGGACGCCATTGAGGTAGATGTTGACGCCGTCAGCGACGGTGTGGATGTCATCATTGGCGGGGTGATGGAACATATAGAGGAGGCCGGCATACATTCGGG
>JADFXF010000096.1:428-4873 GCA_015233685.1 Nitrospirota bacterium
GCTGCCGCCGTATTCTCTTAGTGATGAGCTGATAAAAGAGATAAAAAATCAGACGAAGGCGCTTGCCCTTGAACTCAACGTCATAGGGCTGATGAATGTCCAGTTCGCCGTCAAAGGTGGCGAGGTCTATATACTTGAGGTAAACCCCAGGGCGTCAAGGACGATTCCCTATGTGAGTAAAACCACGGGGCTGGCGCTGGCGAAGGTTGCGGCAAAGGTAATGGCCGGTATGACGCTGAAAGAACTTGGCGTAACGCGGGAGATAAGCCACGCCCACATCTCGGTAAAGGAATCGGTGCTGCCGTTTGAGAGGTTTCCCGGTGTGGATACGATACTTGGCCCTGAGATGAAATCCACGGGAGAGGTCATGGGCATAGACGGCGACTTCGGCACGGCGTATGCGAAGGCTCAGACGTCGAGCTTTAATAAGCTGCCCTTGTCCGGCAAGATATTTATCAGCGTACGGGATGAGGATAAATCTGCTGTTGCTGAGATAGCCAGACAGCTCATAGATAAGGATTTTACGCTTGTGGCAACCGGGGGAACGGCACAATTCCTTGACACCTGCGGCCTCGACTCCGAGGTAGTCCTCAAGGTAAGAGAAGGCCGTCCCAACATCCTTGATCTAATAAAGAACAAGGAGATTAGTTTTATAATAAACACGGTCTCAGGCGCGGAGGCAAAGAAGGACTCACAGTCAATTCGCACAAACGCGCTGCTCTATAAAGTTCCATACTCTACGACGATAGCCGGTGCGAGGGCAGTCATAAGGGCGATAGAAAAGTTACAATCAGGGAGGCTTGGGATAAAATCAATTCAGCAGTATCACGAGGAGATTGCCGGGGCCATGCGGTCAGTAACTTAAAGTGAACGTGTAAAACATAAGGAGAACATATGAAGTTGACAGAAGCGCCGAATTGCCCGTACTGTGGGCAGAAGATGAGTAAGACCGAGCCGCCGACATTTAATCTCAGCGACGGACTTGGCTGGTGTACGCCATATATGTACATATGTTTTAACGACGAGTGCAGCTTTTACGTAAAGGGCTGGGAACAAATCATGGTCAACTACGGGAAGACGGCCTCGTACAGGTGCATGTACTACCCGGAGACAGGAGAGATGGACGCCATATGCGTATACGCCCCTGATGGTATGAAGGGGCAGATAATCGAGGAATAGGGCGGGGCTGGGACGCATAGACAAACCCGTAGGATTGAGGGTATAATATAGTCATGGAAACGCTTGCGCTGCAACGAGACTTAGACTTAACGGAGATAATCAACGGGGAGGAGGTTGTGTCGCCAAGCCCTTTTAGTAAACATCAGAGTGTTGTTTTAAATTTAACTGAAATTATACACCGCCACGTCAAAATGAATAGATTAGGGAAGGTCCATATCTCGCCGCTTGACGTAATCTTAGAAGAAGGGACTAACCGCCTTCAACCCGATATACTGTTTATCAGGAAAGAGAATATGGCCATTGAGAAGGATTGGATACGAGGCGTACCGGATATGGTCTGTGAGATAGTATCCTCAGGTAGTTACGAATATGATACCGGGGTTAAGAAGTCTATTTATGAGAAATACGGTGTGCCGGAGTACTGGATAGTCATGCCTGAACTAAAGACGATTGAGATATTCACCCTTGATGTTGTTAAGTATAAACTGCTCACAGTTGCGGCGTTTGAGGGAGTGGTTACGTCTAAGGTCATCGAGGGGCTTCAGGTTAATATCAAAGACGTGTTCGAAGACTGATTGTCTAAACTGGGGTAAGTTACCTGTTCCAATGTCAATCAGTATAGTTCTCAGCCCTATGTCCTGCCAAAGGAGAACATCTGCTGGTTTCCAATACCCTTTAAGTCTATCATTAAATATACGCCAAACGAATCAGGGGTGCGTGCAACTCTTAGATTAAGCCCCCAGCATTGTTTCATATAAAACAAGTCTATGCTGTAATATTTGGCCTCGCCAGTCCTCGCGTCATACCATGCGTTGGTCCTAAAGGCGTATTCCTTGCTTAACATAAGGTCTATTGTGCTGGTTATATACGTAATGCTGTTGAGCAGGTTATATCGCTCTCCAACAGAGAGTTTAACATTGTCCGAGAACGCTATGCTCGTCACTGAGTTGACTTTCGTCATTTGTCCGGTCTTAAAATCATACGCCGCCTCGGCCTTAAAAAAGACAGGTTTTTTAACCGCCAGTTGAAGTCTCATCGGCTGAAGTCTCTGGGCCGGGTCAAGGGCGTCATATGAGTTTAGAAGATTCAGAAATAGAAACGTCCCACTGCTGTTCCTGAGATAATTCATAAGCGAAAGCTCGGTAGTGGCCGTCTTTCTGAACAGCTCCGTAGAATCCAAAATCGGGGCAGGGTAGGTGTCGTTGTCTGTGTATATGTCGTGCGATATGTAGTTGAATCTCAGCGACGGCTCAAATATATGTGTAAATGACGAATAGTCTTTGGCCAGTGTGGCGTCAAGCGAGGCATTATAAAGACCGGCGAAGTTGTTTATATCGTCCCGGCCATCAACGGTATGCGAGAGTTTGTAAAATGTCTCACGCGCCCCGGCTGTTTGCGTGAACCTCACGCCATCTCCTATTGACCAATACACCTTAGGAAATATGTCCAATCGCTCCCCTTTTACGTTTACATCTGATATGAAGTTCGTAGCGGCAGTCCTCACAGAAAAGGCGTCAAGCAGACTTATCTCCACAGGATGGACAGTAAATCCAACCTCAGGAACCCGCTGCGATATCCAGCCGTTTGGATTTGCTAAATCCACCCAGTACTGTGAAAGCAGATATGCCCTGATTTTTTCGGTGGAATATGCAAGCTCACCAGTGGATTCAATAAAGCGGGAAATGCTCCTTTGAACCGATGGACTGTAGAGCTGGTAATAGTCTTTTTCGTTTAAATAATTAACCTCCAGTATAGATGAAAAACCGCTTTCCGTAAACTGGCTGTGCGTCCCTACGATTTGAAAATAATTCTTGTCGTCAACCCGGTCGCGCAGATGATAAACCCACCATCTGCCCCCTATGCCGCCCTCCTCGACGTATCTGTATTCAACTCCCTGGCCCTCTCCTCTTTTTGAATAATAATCCGGTGTGATAGTCATGTCCCTGTTTTCTGATATAGCCCAATAAAATGGAAGGCTTATGTGTGTCCCTTTGAACGAATTGTAGCCCACTATGGGCATCAGAAAGCCCGTTTGCCGCCTAAGTGACTGGGCGAAAATCGGCGTATAAAGCAGGGGTACGTCATTTACCCGCATCGTAACATTTTTCGACACTATCTCGTCATTTAGTTGTATCGTGGTCTCCTCAGCATAAAAACACCATGCCGGGATAGGGGCGTCACAGGTTGTTATCGAGCCGTGGTCTACGTGATAGTTGCCGGAGTTGAGTTTCTGAATGGTTTCTCCTTTGACATGGTAGTTATCTTTTTTAAAGAGCAGTGTTGCCCGCGTCATAAACCCCGTATTGTTATCGGTGTAGAGTTCCGCCTCATCAGCAAGCGCCCTGATGTCACTGTCTTCGTATATTACGTTTCCCTTGAGCACTGCCAGAGAATTCGCTTCGTAGAACTCGGCGTAGTCTGCCGTTACTGTGGAGTTGTCTTTTTTAGACGTGATTTCAACATTGCCGGTCAGGTAGTATATTTTTTTCACGCCGTCATAGTCCAGTTTGTCGGCGTCTATGACTGAGCCGCCGCTTTTGTTCCATTTTATGCCGAGTGTTGTGGTGTTGTTGTCGTCAGAGGGCGCGACAATCTCCTCAGCCGCTGCCGCTGCCGCAATCAAAACTAAGAATATGAATATTGCTGCGATTTTTTTCATAACTAAACGAGATACATTCTAACATATTCTTTACCTCAATTTATATAAGATGTTAAAATCAATTTCCATAAATATAATTATCAGGGAGGTATGGCTTGAGTAAGATTGAAAACGCCGTCATAAGCGTGTCCGACAAGTCGGGCGTTGTAGCGTTCGCAAAAAAGCTTCATGAGATGGGTGTAACAATATTTTCAACCGGCGGAACCGCTAAATCGCTGAGAGACTCCGGTGTGTCAGCAACAGAAATCTCCGAATACACGGGATTCCCCGAAATGCTCGACGGCAGGGTCAAGACCCTCCACCCGAAGGTCCACGGCGGCATCCTTGCCCGCAGAGACAACCCCGACGACATGCGCGTTATCGCCGCACACGGCATCAAGACCATAGACCTCGTTGTGGTGAATTTGTATCCATTTGAGAAAACCATTGCAAAGGTGGGAGTAACGTTTGATGAGGCCATCGAAAATATAGATATCGGCGGCCCTACTATGCTTCGCGCCGCGGCTAAAAACTTTAAAGACGTAGCCCCGGTCATAGACCCCGCCGATTACGACAAGGTAATAGATGAAATGAAGTCCTCATGGGGCGGCTTGAGCTATGGCTTTCG
>JADFXF010000097.1 GCA_015233685.1 Nitrospirota bacterium
GAAACCTGACCGAGGCGCTGCTATGGACGGCGTCAAGGCCGGGCAAGGGCATAATGCGTAACGCGATACTGTTTGTATCGGCCTTTTCGGTAATGCTCTTTGCGCCCCTTACGCCTTATATGATGACCGGCGTGTTTATTGTAAGCATGATGACGCTGAGCTGCCTGTTGTCAATTATATATCTGCCGGCCCTGATTGTCCTGATGAAGGGCTGGATGCTGAATAAATGAAACGTCCTGCCGCAGAGGCGGCGGCTATCCTGATAATTACAAACACGGAGGTATGATGATACGAATGATACGATATGCAACCGCCCTTCTCTTACTGCTGTTGCCAATAACCGCCCTTGCTATGACTGCTGAGGAGGTTGCCAGGAAATCTCAGGAGGCGTATTTTTATCAGGGCAAGGATTTTAAATCGCGCGTGCTGATGAGGCTTATCAGCAAGGGTGGGCAGGAAAGGACACGGGAACTGGCGATGATAAGGAAGAGTTACGGGGAGCCGGGCGGGGAGCAGAAGTTTTTTATGTACTTCTTTCAGCCCGCCGATGTGAAAGATATGACGTTTATGGTATACAAGTATCCATCGAAAGACTCTGACAGATGGCTCTTTATACCGTCAGTAAATATGGTTCGGCGCATTGCGGCCTCAGACAAGACATCGAGCTTTGTCGGGTCTGACTTCACATATGAGGACGTATCCGGAAGGAATCTCAGGGACGACGGCTATGAACTTGTCAAAGAAGAAAAAAACGGCGACAAAGACTGTTTCGTGCTTAAATCAACGCCCAAGGCCGGTGACATGGACTACAACTACAGGCTGTCGTGGATTGATAAAGGGACATTCCTGCCCCTGAAAGAGGAATACTATGACAAAAAGGGTGAAATCTACAAAAAGTTCAGCTCTGATGAGATTAAAGACATAAAGGGATTTCCAACGATGACTAAAAGGACGATGGAAAACGTTAACAGCGGGCATGTCACAAAGGTTGAATATCTGAGCGCCGATTACAATATAGGCGTCGAAGATACCCTGTTCTCTGAAAGATACCTCAAACAGCCCCCCAAAAAACTGTTTGGTGAAGATAAGTAAAGATGAAACGCCTGAGATTATTTTTTTATTTCATCATGGCTATGGTCGCCAATCTCAGCGCCGCGTATGCCTATGACGTATCTATACACGGGTTTTTGCAAGGGGATTATTCGGTGAACACACACTACTCCAGCCCAAACGGCGGCGATTTTAAACTCGCAGAGGAGAGGATACAGTTGAAACTTGACGCCTCACAAGACCCATTCCACGTATTTATAAAAGGCGACGCCTATGTTGACCATGTAAATACGGGATATGGACTGCAAATACGCGAGGGATATGTTGATTACACCGCCTCCAAATGGGATTTAAGGCTGGGCCGACAGGTTTTTACATGGGGCGTGGGCGACATGGTGTTTATTAACGATATTTTCCCAAAAGACTACGACGCCTTATTTTCAGGCAAGCCGCTTGAGTATATGAAAAAGGGAATTGACGCCGCAAAGATTGGGATTTACCCCTCGTTTGCCTCGTTTGAGTTAATTGCCACGCCATTTTTTACGCCCAATCATTACCCTGACGCTCAAAGATTTTGGATGTACGACCCCATGTCATCCATAACGGACAGGGATAGAGCAGAGCCGTCGGCATCGCTTAAACATACCGAATTAGCGGTAAGGGCATATAGGGAGATTGCCGGTGTTGACGTATCATTGTATTTTTATCGCGGGTTTTCCAGAGAGCCTGTGATGGTGCCTGACAATATGATGATGCCAACGAAACTTACCACAACGTATCCTGAACTGTCAGTGTATGGCATAAGTCTCCAGGGAAAGCTGCTTGATGGCGTAGTAAGCGCAGAGGCGGGTTATCACGACTCAAGACAGAACCGTGACGGCTCTGACCCATTCATCCCGAACTCTAATGTACGGTTTCTCGTTGGGTATCAGTATCAGATGTGGGAGGATTTTACGGCTGGCACTCAGTACTATGGCCAGTACATGTGCCGCTATTCAGACTATCTGAAAAACCTGCCGGGCGGTTACCCGCAGGAAGACCAATTGTACAGCCTCCTGTCCATTCGCCTTACACAGATGCTCGTACATCAAACTCTGAAGCTGTCGTTGTTTTCTTTTTGGAATCCCACAGATAGAGATTATTTTATTAATCCTGAGACAAAATATAACTTTACAGACCATGTATGGGCGGCGGTAGGAGCAAATATCTTCGGCGGGGCCAAAAACTGGACCCAGTTTGGACAATTCAGTAAGAATGACAACATCTACGTACAAGTAAGATATGAGTTTTAAATAATCGGCCATTCCGTCCTCATTTTGTCATTCCGGCTTGTCCGGAATCTGTCCTTATATCTCAGAATAAGCACAATCATCTTGAAACAACCATCTAAGGGACGATTCCGGACAAGCCGGAATGACGGAAAGGGACAACGGCCTAAAAATAATGCCTTGTCATCTCATGCGGATTCGGGCTATGATTATTAACTGAATAGGACATTTCTACTTTGGTACGACACGTGAGGCAATTCGGCTTGATTTAAAGTGGGATTATGTGTTAGAATCCCGTCGTGGAGACGATGATATGAAGAGAAAGACATACCTGCTTGTCCGCCCTCAGTATGTGTCTGAGCCTAAGTTTTATCTTATTATTCCGGGAACAGAAAAGGAAGAGGGAATCCTTCTTCAATCAAATAATGTCTTTAATATAGATTATAAGACGCCGTATGACGTGAACAACCCTAAGGAACAAGCCGCCGTAACCCTGTCCATAGCCCTGCAGTACGACGAATTCAAGAAATACGAGGATATGGATTACACCGCCGGAGTTCCATTATCTGAGATACCAGATTGGAGCAACACCGAAATCAAGACGCCCATCTACGAACGGCCTGATGTGATAGTATGTTCAGGCAGCCTGTAAACAAGACATTCCTCTGTAAGCAAGATATTTACTTTTAAGCAAGACACTGGCTTAATCGAACAGTCTGCCTTTTCGCCTTTTGTAATCCGCAAGCAGCAGGGTAACGGCCTCTTCGATTAACTCGTTGAGCTTTTTACCTTCCTCCACGGCGAGGTACTTCAATTTTTTCAGGAGTTCCGGGTTCAACCGTGTTGAGAACGTCTCCCTTTGCACACCATCTCTCTCACGAGCCATGACTAAATTATACCAGAAAGAAGCATTTATTTTCAAGAAAAAAATATATCAGGAAAAAATGCTTGACTTTTAAAAAACAAAGAATGTAAGATAAATAAGTGGGATTGTAATATATCTTGCTTCTCTGGATGTGCATTCAGAGGGTGCGTCTTATGGGTGGTGAGATAGTGGTCTCGGAGTGGTGAGATGGTGATCTCAGAGATTAGGAGGTATGGATATGGATACCCGCTCAATGGATGGAAAAGAAGGTGCCGACGGGCGAAAGGAAGTTGCTGACGGGCGGCGTGATGGCAATGAGTATGACCACTTTGGCGGCACTTTCAAGGATGCCGCAACGGCGTTTGATGTTTTGCGGCGACTGTCCGGGAGGGGGGTTGCTGAGGATGCAATTGACCATTCGCTGAATTGGCTTATCCTTTCGGCGTGGAGCAACCTGGATAGAATGAAAGAGCTTCAGGACGACATAATGGACAGGCTTCAGCAGATAAAAAAGTCCGCGGGTATATTAAACTAGTCAAAAATATAAGGAGAAGGTATATGTCAAAAAAGTTGTTAGTGCTTTTGAGCGTGTTGTTGTGTGTTATGTGCGCCCAGACGGTGTGGGCCGACCCGGTAGAGGATAAGATCAAGGAGATATTTCCTGATGTAAAGCCGGATAGTGTTAAAGAGAGTCCGGTAAAGGGGCTTTACGAGGTAGTTAAAGGAAATGAGATTGTCTATTTTGATCCTGTAACCGGCTATTTGATTTTCGGAGAGATAGTCTCGCCTAAGGAAAAGAAGAGCATTACCGCCGACAGGAAGCGTCAGTTAAGAGAGGTGAAGCTCAAAAATATACCTCTTGATAAGGCGCTGAAGATTGGAAACGGCAAGAAGACTGTGGTTGAGTTCACTGACCCGGATTGTCCATTTTGCAGAAAAGTCGGGGCATATCTTGCAACACGCAGCGATGTTACAAGGTATGTCTTTTTGTTTCCAATACCGCAGCTTCACCCTAAGGCGGCCGAGAAGGCTAAGTATATACTCTGCTCAACGGACAAGAAAAAGGCCCTTGAGGATGTGATGGCCGGTAAGCATGACAATGACACACTTGAACTTTGCAGTGATCCAAAGGTTGATGAACTGCTCAAAGAGCACAAGACTGTTGGCGACGGTGCAGGAGTTACCGGTACGCCCCTGCTGATTATCGAGGGAACATTTGTTGATGGGGCAAACATGCCTCTTATCGAAAAATTGCTTTCCGATGATAAGGCCGCCACTGAACCTAAGGATGAGCAACCCAGAAAATAAAGCTCCCAACCCATAGCCTGCGCAGGCGACTTTCTGGACACCGCACCCTAAGCGGTGTCCAGACACCCCCTCAGAAGTGCCACCAATGTTCTGTTACCGCGCTTAGCTCAATATCATGCTGCTGTCAAAGAAGTAATTCTATTTTTAAATCATATGTGCATTAATAATCAGTGATTAGTGTATTTATGAAATATCTTAGTCTGTCATTCCGGCTTGTCCGGAATCTGTCTCAGCACATCCTCAAGCCAAATACGATTCCGGACAAGCCGG
>JADFXF010000098.1 GCA_015233685.1 Nitrospirota bacterium
TGGCGTAATGGCCCTCATCATCGTGCTCTCTGTGATGAGCGGTTTTCACGAGGATCTTCAAAGGAAAATACTTGGCGTCAACACCCATATAATAGTGCTGAACTACGAGGGTAAGATGATTAATTACAGGGAACTTGCCGATACAATAAAGGCTATGCCGCATGTGACGGCGGTCTCGCCGTTTGTGCTGGGGCAGACGATGGCCTCCCGCCAGAAGAAGGCACAGGGGATTTACCTGCGCGGAGTGCTGCCCTCTTTGGAGCAGACCACAACGGACATCGGCAAGTACGTGAAGAAAGGTTCTGTCAACGCCCTCAATGACGTGGAAAACGGCATTGTGGTGGGCAAGGAACTCGCCTCTAACCTGGAGCTGTCCCTCAATGACGATATAAATATCATCTCCCCAATGGGCGACATAGGCCCGCTGGGTATGCTGCCTAAGGCGAGGAAATTCAAGGTCGTGGCGATCTTTGAGGTCGGCATGTTTGAGTATGACGCCAATCTTGCGATGGTCTCAATGGAGTCGGCTCAGAAATTTTTTGACGTCGGTGACGCGGCAAGCGGCATAGAAGTAAAAATTGACGACATATACAAGGCCGCAGAGATACGGGCCTATATAAACAAATCGCTTGGCTATCCATACTACGCGCGTGACTGGATGCAGATGAACAGGAATCTGTTTTCGGCGCTGAGGCTGGAGAAATTCGCCATGTTTGTCATCCTGACCCTGATAGTTCTGGTTGCGGCGTTTAATATCATCTCCACGCTTATTATGAACGTAATGGAGAAACAGCGCGAGATAGCCATACTTAAGACTATGGGGGCGACAAACAGCGGCATAATGTGGATATTTATGATTCAGGGGCTGTTTATCGGGCTTGCCGGGACGATTATCGGCCTTGCCGGAGGCTCAATAACATGCTTCCTGCTGGATTCATACGAGATAATAAAGCTGCCCGCCGATGTGTACTACCTGAGCCATCTGCCGGTGAAGGTGAAACTCCTGGATTTCATGCTTGTTGCCGCCTCGGCGTTGACGATAAGTTTCTTGTCAACCATATATCCGGCGTATCAGGCGGCGAGGCTCAATCCGATAGAGCCGTTGAGGTATGAGTAAGGTGTTCAGATTGATAGGGCGGATTATCATGGTAACGTTTCTGTCGGTGGTGTGTTTTCTGTTTTTGGCCTATCGTTACGGCGGGGATAATTTCAGATGGCTTGGAGAAGAGGTAGAGTATGCGGCTTCTGATGTGAAGTCCTTTATGAACAAAGTGGCTGATAAGGCCGATGACATAGGACAGCGTATGCACGCCGTCATGGGGCAATACAATAAGACAAAGGAAGCGGTTAAGACGATAAATAAGGCCGTCCATACCGCGGCACCACGCCATTCTGATGAGGCCGAAGAGACCAAATCAGGGGACGTATCACCAAAAGATGATAAACATAACTAATCTCAAAAAGTCGTTCCCCACCGAGGCCGGCCCGCTGACCGTACTGGACGGTGTGGATATGGTAATAGAAAAAGGGAAGATAATCTCAATAATGGGAGCCTCAGGCGCGGGCAAAAGTACGCTCCTGCATGTCACGGGCACGCTTGACAGGCCGACCTCCGGTGAGGTGTCCTACAACGGCGAGGATGTCTTTAAACTCTCTGACAAGGAACTTGCCGCCTTCAGAAACAGGACTATCGGGTTTGTGTTTCAGTTTCACAACCTGCTGCCGGAGTTTAACGCCCTTGAAAACACGATAATGCCCGGACTTATCGCCGGGACAGAAAAAGAAGAGCTGCTACAGCGGGGTAGGGCGATACTCTCTGAGCTTGGCCTGAAGGACAGGCTTCTGCACAGGCCGGGTGAGCTGTCAGGCGGAGAGCAGCAGCGTGTGGCGGTTGCCCGTGCCCTTATCCTTGAGCCTTTAGTGGTGCTTGCTGATGAGCCGACGGGAAATCTGGACACAAAAACCGGCGAGATGCTGATAGAACTCCTCCTTGACATAAACAAGAAAAAGGGTACGACATTTATTATAGTAACTCACAACGAGGCCTTCGCCCGGAAAACCGACGTCACTTATGTAATGGTTGACGGCGCTCTGAGGGCCTGATAGTAAGTTGCAGACAAATGAGTAATTTAAAAGTCTGTCATTCCTGCGAAAGCAGGAATCCAGTCTTTAAGAAAATGGCATAAGGACTGGACTGCCGCTCGTAGGCGGGAATGACAAACCAGGGAAGGGCGTGATAAGCATATTTAACAAGGTGAAGTTTGTGTCTCTCAATACCAAGCTGATGGTGTTTGGCTTTTTTTGTTTGATAACGCTTGGGGTAAGTTTATTATACGATTTCAGAAGTACGGTAGAGATAAACGACGTATCTTTATGGTTGCGGAAGGCCGGTGAGTTGAGATGGCGGTTGCCTTCCAATATCTGTGGTTTCCCCGGTACACTCAATGCCGTAACTGGTGATGCTAAAAACGGTAACTATGCGGCGAGGCTGCGCCCGTTGAGAGATTTAAAGGCGCGGCAGATGTCAGAGGAGCTGTTTAACAGATGGAATGCCCTGAAGTCCGCGCCGCCTGACGAAAAGGCGGTCAGGGAATTTGACGGGGCGCTGGATGCCTTTACCTCTTACATGCTGGCAGATTACGGGCAAAAACTTGCGGCCTTGTATCGCTTTAAACTCTATATGGCGGTATTTTTTTACCTGATGGTCATATTGGCCATAGTACAGGCAAGGGCGATGGTCACACGCCCGCTGTTGAAGATAATTGAAGCGGTAAGAAAGGTCTCCCGCGGGGATTTTCACACAAGGATAAACCTGAGGTGCAAGGACGAAATAGGCGAGCTATGCAGGTATTTCAACGTAATGACAGACGCCCTTGACAGCTCATTTAACGATATGGAAGTCCTTGCCTCGTTCCCGGAGAAAAACCCCTCGCCCATAACGGGACTTCAAATGCACGAAGGGCGGCTCCTGATAACGTACATTAATCCAGCGGCACAGGCCCTGATTAACGCTGATAATTTAGACAGGGCAGACCTGATACCTCCACAGTTGAACGAGATCATTGAGACCCTCCTGTCAGAAGATAAGGACTCAACATTATGTGAAATCGCCATAAAAGATAAGATATTTATTCAATACGTCCATGTATTGAAAGACCGTAAGACTATAAGGATATTCTCATACGACATAACGCGGCGCAAACAGATGGAAGACAGACTAAAAGAATACGCGGACAACCTTGAGCAAAAAATCAAAGAGAGGACAAAGGAACTGGAAGACGCCAAGCTCATGGCCGAGGCGGCAAGCAGGACAAAGTCCGGCTTCCTCGCAAATATGAGCCATGAGCTGCGTACGCCGCTTAACTCGGTCATAGGTTTTTCACAAGTCCTTGTAGATAAACTCTACGGAGAGCTCAACGCACAGCAGGAGCAGTACGTAAACAATATACTAAACAGCGGAAACCACCTGCTTGCCCTGATAAACGATGTGCTGGATTTATCAAGAATCGAGGCCGGTAAAATAGAGCTTGAGACGTCCATCTTCAGTGTCGGGCAGCTTATAAACACCTCAGTTGCCATGTTCAGGGAGCGTGCGATGGCAAAGCGCGTAAGGTTGTCTGCTGAGATACAGGCGGAGGCGGCTATAAATGTGGATGGCGACGAGCGTCGGCTGAAACAAGTGCTGTACAATTTACTAAGCAATGCGATAAAATTCACTCCAGAGGGCGGTACGGTAAAGACGGCCGCGATGGCCGTCGCGCACAGCGCGGCCCCCGATCAACGGTTTATCGAAATAGCCGTCGAAGACACAGGTATCGGCATCAGGGAGGAGGACATAGAGAGGCTGTTTATGGAATTTACGCAGTTGGATTCGTCATATACGAAGAAATATGAGGGTGCGGGACTGGGCCTGGCGCTGTCGAAGAAATTGATAGAGCTGCACGGCGGTACAATCGGCGTAACAAGTGTTTTTGGCAAAGGAAGCAGGTTTTATTTTACAATACCAATATGTGGGTAATGATATTAGGGCAAAGGTTATGAGGGCAAAGATACTGATAGTCGAGGAAAACGAAAACAACAGGCTGCTGATGAGGGCGGTGCTGAGCTACCACGGGTATGATATTATCGAGGCGGCAAATGGTGAAGAGGCTGTTCGCGCGGCCAGGGAGGCCCTGCCAGCGCTGATATTTATGGGCATACAACTGCCTGTAATGGATGGCCTGGCGGCCGTGAAAGCGCTGAAGCTTGACCCAGCCACGCAGGGTATCAAGACCGTTGCAGTTACGGCATATGCCATGAAAGGAGACAGGGAGAACATACTTGAGGCCGGCTTTGACGGTTACATATCCAAACCCATAGATACGAGGCGGCTTCCGGCAATCGTAGAGGATTATATATCACAGCCATGAAAGACAAGAGAAAGAAAATCCTCTGTGTTGACGATGAGCCA
>JADFXF010000099.1 GCA_015233685.1 Nitrospirota bacterium
AAGCCGGAATGACTACAAGACAAGAAGGGTGATGACAATTTTTTGTCGCGGAGTGAGATAAAATATATTATTGTAGGTATGATTTAGAAATGGAATAAGCGGTAGTCCCTTAGTTTGTTGTCATCCTTGTCCCTTTCTGTCATTCCGGCTTGTCCGGAATCGTCCCTTAAATGGTTGTTTCATGATGATTTTGCCTATTCTGAGGTATAAGGATAGATTCCAGACAAGCCGGAATGACAGACAAAGAATAGGAGGAAGATATGTCTGCGACAACCGTTGCAGTGCTTGTAATGTTTGCTTCAGAACTCCGGCTAACGGCTACTGTCCCCCGTCATAAATCTGCCGACAGTTGTTGTGATTCTTTACAGGTTTTTTATCTTCTATCACGGGTTGACCCAGTTGTCTGATATTTGCTAACTAATTGTTTTTACTTAATATTTATCATGTTTGAAAAAAACAACCACCTCTTATTTTCTCTGGCACTCTTCTTGCTAATATACTATTACTTTGGTTTTGTAACAATAAGGAGGCCTGACCAGATATGGAACTAAAGAGCCGTGACAGTAGTAGT
This sequence comes from Nitrospirota bacterium, assembly GCA_015233685.1. Taxonomy (GTDB): domain Bacteria; phylum Nitrospirota; class Thermodesulfovibrionia; order Thermodesulfovibrionales; family Magnetobacteriaceae; genus Magnetominusculus; species Magnetominusculus dajiuhuensis. The sequence continues at coordinate 572 of JADFXF010000099.1, forward strand.
AACGATGTGAGGTTGGACGGGCTAATTAAGTGGGTACTGTTGTTTGAAGTCATTTATTTCGGCGCGTCACTGTTGCTTAGAGAGTAACAACGCCGAAAAACACTCCGCAAAGCTTCCATACAGCTTGGGGTGGGGTACATAACAAATCGAGTCGTTGCCTTGATGGCTCGATTTGGGAACTTGTACATGTATCCCATCCCACTCCTCCCTTCTTAATTACCGGCGTTATACCCCAAGATACGCCTGTCTTACGCGAGGGTCATCAAGGAGTGCCGCCGCCTCTGCCTCAAACGCCAGTTCCCCGTTTTCCATCACACAGCCGTAGTGCGCCAACTGTAGCGCCATGAAGGCGTTTTGCTCAACTAACAATATCGTCACACCAGCCCTGTTTATCCCGGCGATTATCCTGAAAATCTCATCGGACAGCACCGGTGATAGCCCCATCGAAGGCTCATCAAGCAATATCAAATCCCCCTTTGACATCAGCGCCCGCCCTATGGCCAACATCTGCTGCTCCCCACCAGACAGTGTGGCAGACATCTGTTCCGTGCGCTGCCCAAGCCGCGGGAATGTTTTTATAACGTGATTGTAATCTTCTTTTATTCCTTCAGGGTCTTTTTTTCTGCACCACGCCGCAAGCATCAGGTTCTCCCTTACCGTGAGGCTGCCAAATATCCCCCTACCCTCCGGCACATGCGTTATGCCAAGTGAGACGATTTTGTGCGCGGGTGTGCCGTTTAATCTTATACCTTTATATTTTATCTCACCATCAAAGGGGGTCATGCCCGATATTGCGCGCAAAAGAGATGATTTACCGGCTCCATTGCCCCCAATCAGGGCGACAATCTGCCCCTGCCGGACTTCGAAGGTAATACCTCTGACCGCCCTGATATTCCCATAATGTACAGACAGGTCTTTTATTGATAACAGTGCGGGTGCCATCGTCTATTGGCCTCCACGATAATTTTTTGACCCGGAACTGCCTAAATACGCCTCTATTACCTTTTTGTCGTCTTTAATCTGCTCAGGGGTTCCACCGGCTATCGCCACGCCAAAATCCAGCACGGCAATTCTCTCGCAAAGACCCATTATAAAGCTCATATGATGCTCTATTACCATGACTGTAAGCTGGAACTCGTCCCTTATTCTATGGACAAGCTCCATTAACGCCCCCGTCTCAGACGGGTTCATTCCGGCAGCCGGCTCATCCAGCAACAACAGTCGCGGCCTCGTGGCAAGCGCCCTCACAATCTCAAGGCGGCGCTTCTGGCCATAGGGCAGGTTTTTGGCCAGCTCTTTGGCATATTTATCAAGCGCGAATAGCTCAAGCAGCGCCTGCACACGTGCAGACACATCTGCTTCGCACTTAATAAAACTCCTCGTGCGCACCATGGCGTCCGCGGCGTTATAATCAACAGAATTAAACATTCCTACCCTCACATTGTCCGCCACCGTGAGGTTGTTAAACAGGCGGATGTTCTGAAACGTGCGCGCTATGCCCTGTGCGTTTATCTCATTGGGGCGCAATCGGGTGATTTCAGCGCCGTTGAACACTACGCTGCCGCGGCTCGGGCGATAGTAGCCGGATATCAGATTAAACAGGGTTGTCTTGCCTGAACCGTTTGGGCCGATTATGCCCATAATCCGGCCTGAGTCGAGTTTGAGATTAAAGTCCGACAAGGCGCAAAGGCCACCAAAATAATGCGTAAGGCCGGTGATGGTTAATAGATGCTCGTCAATGGGGACCTGCCGCTCATTCGCTGCCGGGTATGGCACAATTGCACCATCGCTTTTCTTAGCGGCAATGGGTTTAAACCACCGGAACTCGGTAAATCCAAATATGCCCTTTGGCCGGTATATCATCAGCAGGACTAGTAAAAGGGGCATAATGACCATCCGCCACATCCCCAACACCCTGAGGGCCTCAATTAATACGGTATAGATAACAGCCCCGGTTATCGAGCCGGCTATTGAGCCAACCCCGCCCAGATAGACCATGATGAGTATCTCCGTAGATTTTATGATGTCAAACGTGCGCGGAGAGATAAACTGCAGGAGATGGGCATAAAGTCCCCCAGCCACTCCGGCAAAAAACGACGACACCACAAAGGCATGAAGTTTTACTTTTCTCGTATCCACACCCATCGCGGTACCGGCCATCTCGTCTTCCCTGATAGATAACACCCCGCGGCCAATATTGCTGTACACGAAATTCCTGATTGCCCATACCGACACCACCGTCCACGCAAATGTCCACGGCAGCGTGGTCAGCTTCTCCATCCCCAGAAACCCCCTCGGCCCGCCTACCGCGTCCACGTTTTCAAGGACAGATTTCACTATCATATTAAACGACAGCGTCACTATCGCCAGATAATCGCCCCTCGTCCTGAACGACGGGATGGCCACAACAACCGCCGCCACCGCCGCCAACACACCACCGGCGATTATCGCTAAAGGAAAAATCCAAACGCCGACCCAAGGGGGAAACATTTTAACGGTCAGTATAGAGGCCCCATACGCCCCCACCGCCATAAACCCAGCGTGCCCCACTGAAAACTCCCCCATGTACCCATTGACAAGGTTCAAACTCAGGGCAAGGATTATATTAATCCCCACATACATCGCAACAAGCTCAAGATACTGGTCAATGAGGTTATAACGGCTTACTAATATTGAGGTAATAAAACCGAGGGCAAGTAATAAAAAAAGCGGCCAGCGCCTCGACATCAGGGCATCCCAAAATATAGAGAGCTTATGAATGGCCGACGGCACCGTTGTCATACCTTCAGGGTCTTTGGAACTCCTAATATCCCGTTTGGCCTGAAAATCAGGAGGGTGAGCAACAGCGTAAAGGCAATAAAATCCCTGTACGTAGAGGGCAGCGCCACGGCGGCCAGCGTCTCAACCGCACCCAAAATGTAACCGCCAAGCATCGCCCCCCTGATATTTCCAATCCCCCCCACTACCGCGGCAATAAAGGCCTTCCAGCCTATCATTATCCCCATGTACGGGTCTATCACAGGAAACGCCATCGCGTACATAGTCCCCGCCGCCCCGCCAAACCCCGCCCCTATGGCAAACGTAAGGGCTATTATCGTGTTCACAGGGACACCCATCAAGGGTAGAGTCTTTATATCCCACGCAAGCGCCCTCATCGCCATCCCAAACCTCGTCTTTCTTACTATGAAATCAAGCGACACCATGAGCAAGACCGACACCACAATGATGAGTACCTGTATGGAGGACACCGTGAGACCGCTGAAATTCCAGCTTATGTTTGGAAGAATTTCAGAGACATGCCGCGGGTATGGACTGAGGGCAAGCGTGAAATTTTCAATAAACACACCCACGCCAAGTGCGGTGATAATCGCCGAAACCTTAGGCGCCTCACGAAGCGGCCTGTAGGCAAGCCTCTCCACCGCCACGCCAAGCAGCGCGGTGCCAAACGCAGCCGCAACTATCACCGGCACAAAGGGCAGGTGCAGCTTGGCCGTCGCAACAAAACACAAAAACGCCCCCACCATAAACAAATCCCCGTGTGCAAAATTAATAAGCGACAACACCCCGTACACCATCGTATAGCCAAGGGCTATTACGGCATACAAACTGCCTAACTGGAGCATGTTTAAAAACTGCTGTGAGATATAGGCCATTTTTTATTTAGTAAGGTTAACCAGAAACTCCCAAAATTAAAACCGGAATATCAATGTCAGCACAACCCCTTTTTTGTAAATCCCAAACAAACTGTTCAAAGTATGAAACTCCAGTTGACATTTCAGATGCAAATCCTCTTACCGGTACGATCTCCACTCCAGTATTG
>JADFXF010000009.1 GCA_015233685.1 Nitrospirota bacterium
AATCGGGGGATTAGTAAGCGGGTTTATTGGTTCGGGTGGCGCCTTTGTCTTAACGCCCGCGATGATGAGCCTTGGAGTTCCGGGTCTCGTTGCCGTTGCAAGCAACATGTGCCACAAGTTTCCTAAGGCTCTCATAGGGGCAATAAAGCGTTACAGGTATGGTCAGGTGGATGTTAAATTAGGGGTAATCATGGGTATCTCAGGCGAGGCAGGGGTGCTTTACGGGGCCAGCATTCAGGAGAAGATTAAACATGCCTTTGGCGACGCCGGCTCAAACCTTTACGTAAGCGTGGCCTTTGTCGTGGTACTTGGTATAGTTGGCTCTATAATCCTCAAAGACGTCATGAAAAGTTACAAGAATCAGACCACAAACGACGAGGAAACAGTGACTGCGTTAGCCCGTTGGGTACAGTCCATCCACATCCCGGGCACGATGGTGTACTTTAAATCATTAAACGCCCGAATCTCCGTGTTGTTTACCATACCGCTGGGGTTTGCCACTGGAATACTGGCGGCCACGATTGCGGTGGGCGGCTTTGTCGGCGTACCGTCAATGATGTATGTACTGGGCGCGCCAGGCCTTATGGCATCCGCCACAGAACTGGTAATAGCCTTTGTCATGGGTGTCGGGGGTTCATTAAAATATGCCTTGCACGGCCTCGTTGATATCAGGCTTGCCATGCTGATACTTGGCGGGTCACTGTTTGGCATTCAGCTTGGCGCCATTGGCACAACCTACGTCAAGCCGTTTATGATAAAAGTGGTCATGGCCAACATTATGCTGATAGTGTTATTCAGCCGTGGGCTTATGGTACCTGTATATCTGTCTCAGCTTGGTTTGATTAGCCCGCTTGGAGATAGTATGGTCAAGATGTTGAAGAGCACGAGTTTTGCGATAATGATTCTGGCCCTCCTTATTGGCGCATTTATCATACTTAAGGCCATAATTAAGGGCTTAATCGCCGAGCACCAGCTTAATCTCAAGTTGGCCGTAAAACAACAGACTGTATCCGGAGGGCGATAATCATGGTAGCAACTGAAGTCTCAAGAATGAAAATGACGGAAGTCTCAAAAATGGATATAATGTACAAGACGCAGCTCATGGGGGAATTAAAATCCCTGCTCCTTGCAACAGATGGTTCGCAATACAGCGAAGGGGCAATAAAAGAGGCACTCTTGTTAGCCAAATCCTGCGGCATCAAGCTCACGCTGCTGTATGTGAATGGATTGAGCGGCGGCTACGAAAGCGGCGGGATGACATTTGTTGAGCATATAGACAGCAAACTCACGAAATATTTCGATGACATAAGGGAACTGGCCGCCGAGGAAAACGTCGAGCTTGATATCGTCATAAGAAGGACAGATGACACCTTTGAAGGGATAATCGAAGAGTCCTACGAAAAAAGAAGCGACGTAATAATAATGGGAAGGCGGGGGATGACCGGTCTGAAGAGGATGCTGATGGGCAGTGTTACGGCAAAGATAATTGCCTATGCCCCGTGCAAGGTGCTGGTAGTGCCCAAAGATTCCGAAGTTAAAGGAGAGAGGGTTATGCTGGCAACGGACGGCTCGTCCTTCAGCGCCTCAGCGGAGAAAGAGGCCATAAATATGGCAAAAAGATGCCCGCAGGTCAAGTCTCTCACAGTGCTTTCAGTCGCGCAAAGCGATACTAGGCTTCCCGAGGCACAGGACATAGTTGCACGGGTGAAGACCGCGGCAGGGATCGCGGGGGTCAACGCCATTACCGTTACCGGTGTGGGCAATCCCTATGAGTTTATAATTAACAAGGCGAAGGAGCTGGACATAAATGTCATCCTTATGGGTACGCATGGAAGGACGGGCATCAACAGGCTTCTGATGGGCAGCGTTGCGGAAAGGGTGGTTGCCCTTTCGCACTGTTCAGTGCTTGTCATAAAAGAAACTCTCCAGTAGAAGGTCAGCAACATAGTACGAAAGGGAAGTGGGGCGCGTTGCACTTCCCTTTCGTCTTTATTATCGCACAAATAACTGCCGCCGCCGTTTCCCCCGACTATATCGCTATGGGAAAATCACCATAACTTGAAAAATAAGTAGCTTGTCGGCTACACTAAATTAAAGATTTGCAACTATCGGACATTAAATAAGCTAATTGCCTATGCGGTTAACTCCTTTTATATCCTTGCCGTCATTCCGGCTTGTCCGGAATCGGCCTCTAATCTTCTGCATATGTGGCAATACTATATGGAATATAGGACAATGGGGAAAGGGCAAGGACTGATTCCGGACAAGCCGGAATGACGACAAGGGGATTTAGAGCAAAATCAAGGGGCAAAAGCAAGGGGCAAAGGTAAGGACAGCGGAGTTAAACACAGGCAATAAAAGCTATGGAATATTGGAATGATTATAGGAGGTGATAATGGCAAAAAAAACAATAAATTATAGAGATGCTCTGATAGATTCATTACAAGACCCGGAAGAGGCAGTTTCGTATCTTAATGCCGCTCTGGAGGAGGACTCCTGTGAGGCCTTTTTGCTGGCGCTTCGTAATGTTGCCGAATCACTGGGATTTTCTAATATTTCCAGAAAATCAAATCTTAGCAGAGAGAGCATGTACCGCATGCTTTCAGGAAAGGGCAATCCAAAATTTTCAACTCTTTCGGCGTTACTTAGAAGTTTAAACCTAAAACTTTCCGTGAGGGTTAAAGAGTAAGCAGTCACGAATTAGCAGACCTGACACCAGGTTGCAAACAAATGAGTCATGTAAAATGCCATCATAGCGCGTTTGCCCTGGACTTTTTTACCTGAAGATTGATTTATCCCGAAAATTCGTGTTATGTTTCTGATTATAGCGCGTCTGCATCGGCGGTGCGCGGCGGCCAATGGACTACTACGATAAAATAGAAGAACTCAAAAGGCAAGATCTCCTTCGCTCAGTCAAAGACAGAGACTGCCGCACGGGCAGGACGATTACTATTGCTGGCCGTGAGTTTCTGAATTTCTCCTCAAACGACTACCTCGGCCTTGCCTCAAACCCCGTGATTGTCAGGGCGGCTCAAAATGCCCTCATGGATTTTGGGCACGGCGCGGGGGCGTCACGGCTCCTTAGCGGAGGCACCTCGCTTCATGCCATGCTGGAAGACAAGACCGCCTCATTCAAAGGCGCCGCCAAGGCCGTTATGTTTAACTCCGGATACGCCGCAAACACAGGGGCTATCCCCGCCCTGACAGATGCCCACTGCGCCGTCTTCAGCGATGCGCTCAACCACGCCAGTATCGTAGATGGCTGCAGGCTTAGTGCCGCAAAAAAGTATATATATAAACACAACGACCTTAACCACCTTGAGACGCTGCTTCGTAAATCGCAAAATCCCCCCACCAATACATTTGTCATCACCGAGTCGGTCTTCAGCATGGACGGCGATGTCGCTGATATTTATAATCTGCATATGTTGTGCAGAAAATATGACGCGGTTTTCTACATTGACGACGCCCATGCAACCGGCGTCCTTGGAAACGGCAAAGGCGCACTGGCGCATTTTAACGTAACGCCGGACAATAATATAATCCAAATGGGGACATACTCCAAGTCCCTCGGCTCAGTCGGAGGGTTTGTTGCCGCCTCAGAGGCGGTAATTGATTATTTATTTAACACCGCTCGTTCTCTCATATACTCAACCGCCCTGCCAGCCTCCGCGGCCGCGGTGTCCATCGCGGCAATTGATTACATCGTGGCCCACCCGGAGCTAATCTCCAGCCTCAGGGGGAATATCACCGCCTGTCGCCGTATGCTTCTGTCAGAGGGATTCTCTGTCTCAATGGATTTGACGCCAATTATTCCCATAGTGCTTGATTCTACGGCTGAGACCTTACGCATTTCAGGGCGTTTGCTTGACAGTGGTATCTATGTCCCCGCCATCAGGCCGCCGACGGTGAAAACGCCACGACTGCGGATTTCTATTTCGGCCTCCCATGAACAGGAGGACATTGCCCACCTCGTCAATGCCCTGGCTGAGGCCCGTAAATGAGCGTTGCTCTGGTCACAGGGGCGTCAGGAGGAATTGGCAGGGCAGTCTGCCTGAAACTCCTTCAACACAACTATGACGTCATCGCCCACTATAACACGGCCGGTGATCAATTCACCGGGCAGTTTTCTGGATACGCCTCGCGCGTACGCCCCGTGCGGGCCGATATAACAAAAAGAAGCGACATAGAAGACCTCTCAAAAATGATAAAGGCCCAATACGGCACAATTGACCATATTATCAACGCCGCCGGCATTGCCGCCGACGGGTTATTAATCACATACAATGAGAGGCAATGGGACGAGGTGATAGCAGTAAACCTGAGCGGTTGTTTCATGGTTATTAGGGCGATGCTGCCGTTAATGGCACATGGCGGGCATATAATAACAATATCTTCACGCTCGGCGGTCAGTGGCACAGTCGGGCAGTGTGCCTATAGCGCCTCAAAGTCCGCCCTGCTTGGCCTTACGTTGTCACTGGCAAGGGAATTGGCCCCGCACAACATCAGGGTAAACGCCGTAATGCCGGGCTATTGCGGGACGCCGATGGGGCTGGCTAATGCAAAGGCCCTTGCGGCTGCCAGAGCGGACAGCGCACTCAACACGCTGTCTGACGTGGAGGAGGCCGCTGAGTTAATCTTATTTATACTTAATACTAAAACTGTCACAGGACAGTTCTTTACGCTGGACAGCAGGTGTTGAGATGAGGGGTTTTTTTGTCACAGGCACGGACACCGGCGTGGGAAAGACCGTCGTCAGCGCCCTCATGGCCGTCCTGCTCATGGAAAAGGGTTTTAATGTAACAGTAAGAAAGCCAATTGAGACCGGCTGCGCCGATGTTAATAACACACTAATTCCCAAAGACGGTCTTTTCTTAAAGACAATTACAGGTTCAACCGAAGACCTCAAAGTAATAACCCCTATTAGATTCGCTCATCCGCTTGCCCCTCTGGCGGCGGCCACCGCCGAAAACACGACAATAGACATCGCTGAAATATATAAATCCTTCGACTGTATAGACAACTCCTCTGTGGCAATCGTAGAGGGCATCGGGGGCTTGCTCGTGCCGATTAGCAAGACATTGTTCGCCTCTGACCTGATAAAAAAACTCAACCTGCCTGTCATCCTCGTCTCGTCCAACAGGCTTGGGACTATCAACCACACGCTTCTTTCGCTGGAATATATGAAAAACAAGGCAATCACCGTTGCCGCAATAGTTTTTAACAATACAACCGCCCATATAATCAGAGACCATGACATGTCGGCCAACACGAATATCGGCCTGATAAGGCGGTTGACCGCCGTGCCGATAATAGCCACCGTGCCTTTTCTTGATACAATAGATTATAATACGCTGGCTGATGTTGCAAAGACAGTGGATTATGGTACAATCAGGGGTTTTCTATAATGGGCTATGATAATGTATTTTCTGCGAAGAGGGAAAAATAAATGTTAAACGCGATTCTGAGTAAGATATTTGGCACAAAGAACGAGCGGGAGCTGAAGAAACTATTCCCGCTTGTGGATGAGATAAACGCCCTTGAGGCGGACATTGCCTCAAAGACAGACGATGAGCTGCGGGCTAAGACTGTGGAGTTTAATGAACGCCTTCTTAATAATGGAGATAGGGGCGAGACGCTGGATTCCTTGCTGAACGAGGCATTTGCGGTAGTCAGAGAGGTATCGCGGCGTACGGTGGGTATGAGACACTTTGATGTACAGCTTATTGGCGGCATGGTGCTGCACCACGGAACGATTGCCGAGATGAAAACAGGAGAGGGCAAGACACTTGTTGGCACGCTGCCCGTATATCTCAACGCCCTCGGTGGGCGCGGCGTTCACGTGGTGACGGTGAATGACTACCTGGCCCGAAGGGATACGCAGTGGATGGGGCCGATATATCACTTCCTCGGACTTTCCGTAGGGGTCATTCAGCACGACAGCTCGTTTCTTTATGACCCTGCGTTTAAGTCAGAATACGAAAAGAACGATTACCTTAGGCCGTGTTCGCGCCAGGAGGCCTATCGCGCCGACATCACTTACGGTACAAACAACGAATTCGGCTTTGATTACCTAAGGGATAATATGAAGTATGAGCTGCAGGACTATGTCCAGCGGGAGCTGAACTATGCCATCGTTGACGAGGTTGACAGCATCCTTATTGACGAGGCCAGAACGCCCCTGATAATCTCAGGCCCGTCTGAGGAATCCACTGACAAGTACTACAATATAAACAGGATAATCCCCAAATTACAGATAAACATTGATTTCACGATAGACGAAAAGACAAAAAACGCCATTCTTACTGAAGAGGGTGGAGTACACGCCGAAAGATTGCTGGGGGTGGACAACCTCTTTGACCCAATAAACATAGAACTCGTGCATCACGTCCTGCAGGGTCTTAAGGCGCACCACCTCTACAAAAGGGATGTTGACTATGTTATCTCTGACGGTGAGGTGCTGATAGTGGATGAGTTCACGGGGCGTCTGATGCCCGGGCGGCGCTGGTCAGACGGCCTTCATCAGGCGATAGAGGCAAAAGAAGGCGTAAAAATAGAAAGCGAAAACCAGACGTTGGCCACGATAACCTTTCAGAACTACTTCAGAATGTACAACAAACTGGCCGGCATGACCGGCACGGCAGACACAGAGGCGGAGGAATTCGGGAAGATTTATAACCTTGATGTGATGGTAATCCCGACGAATAAACCCATGTCAAGAGTTGACCAGGCGGACTCCATTTACAAGACTGAGCAGGCCAAATTTAACGCCGTAACGGCCGACATACTGGGCTGCCACGAAAAAGGCCAGCCCGTGCTGGTGGGCACAATTTCCATAGAGAAGTCTGAGGTCTTATCAAGGGAGCTTAAAAAGGCAAAGATACCCCATAGCGTGTTAAACGCGAAATATCACGAAAAAGAGGCGGAGATAATCGCCCAGGCCGGCAGATATGGCGGCGTAACGATAGCGACAAACATGGCGGGGCGCGGCACGGACATCGTCTTAGGTGGAAACCCCAAGGGGATAGCCCACGATATGTTGCGGGAGATAAAGGACTACACGCCGGAGCAATTTAAAGACGCCCTTGCAAGGGCAGAGCAGTTGTGTGCCGAGGAGAAGGACAAGGTCATTGAGGCGGGCGGGTTGTATATACTGGGTACGGAGCGACATGAGGCCAGAAGAATAGACAACCAGTTGAGGGGACGCTCAGGAAGGCAGGGGGACCCGGGGTTATCGAAATTCTATTTGTCGTTAGAGGACGACCTGATGAGAATCTTCGGTTCTGACAAGATAGCCGGCCTGATGAGCCGTCTTGGGATGGAAGACGACGTGCCGATTGAAAATTCGATGGTCTCAAAGGCGATAGCCAACGCACAGAAAAAGGTTGAGGCGCACAACTTCGACATAAGAAAGCACCTGCTTGAGTACGACGACGTTATGAACAAGCAGAGGACAGAGATATACTCGTTCAGGAAGGAGATACTGAGTTCAGACTCACTGAAAGACAAGGTAACAGACATGATAAAGGACACGGTGGAAGACCTGATAGCGGCACACTGCCCTGAAGACACGTATGCTGAGGAATGGGACATGAACGCCCTGTGGGATTCGGCATACGGCGTATTTGAGGTACCGCGGAGCTACTTAAAAGAAACCCTTGGCGATGCCGCCAATTTAAATATCATAAGGGAGAAGTTACTCGATATAGCGCAGCGGCACTATGAGGAGAAGGAGAAAAACACATCGCCCGATTTGATACGCTACCTTGAGAAGCAGACGCTGCTGCAAATACTTGACACGCAGTGGAAGGACCACCTGTTGGCAATGGACCACCTGAAAGAGGGCATAGGCCTGAGGGGATATGGGCAGAAGGACCCGCTGGTTGAGTACAAGAAAGAGGCGTTTGACATGTTTGCCGATATGACATACAGGATAACGTCGGAGTTCCTGAGCCGCATGTTCCACATACAGATACACGCGGAGGGGGAGGCGATACCGGCGGCGGTGGCTGCCCCTAAGAGACAGCAGGTGTTCTATAACAGAAGTGACGCCGAGAGCGTACAGGTAGTAAGAAAAGGCAAGAAAACGGGAAGAAACGACCCGTGTTCATGCGGAAGCGGCAAGAAGTTTAAGAAGTGCTGCGGGCGTGGGGAGTAAAGCGGTCAATGTCCTATCACCCCTGTATTTTCGCCACTTGTTCCACGTCTTTGTCGCCTCTGCCGGAGAGGTTTATTATGACGATTGATGATTCAGGTAATTGCGGTACTATTTTTATTGCCTCGGCTACTGCGTGGGATGACTCAAGGGCTGGAATTATGCCCTCTGTGCGTGCGAGGGTTTCAAATGCGCTGAGTGCCTCTTTGTCAGTTGCGTATGTGTATTTGACGGCATTAATGTCATGTAGCCACGCGTGTTCAGGGCCTACTGAGGCATAGTCAAGGCCGGCGGATACTGAATGCGTGCCGAGGACATTGCCGTCGTCGTCTTGTAGCAAATAGCTCTTAGTGCCCTGAAGAACTCCCGTGCTTCCCCCGGCAAAGCGAGCGGCATGTCTGCCAGTGTTGATTCCCTCTCCACCGGCCTCAACGCCGATGAATTTAATATTCCCTGCCCGCTTATCAGTCAAAAAGGCATGAAACAGACCCATCGCGTTGCTTCCACCGCCTACGCAGGCAATCAGACAATCCGGCAGTCGTCCCTCGGCCTTCAGGATTTGCCGCTTTGCCTCCTTCCCTATTATTGATTGAAACTCCCTGACTATTGTTGGATAGGGATGAGGGCCAAAAACCGTGCCCATCACATAATGTGTTGTAGAGACATTGGCCGTCCAGTCCCTTAGTGCCTCGTTTATCGCGTCTTTGAGTGTCTGCGAGCCTAAGTGTACCTCTGTGACCTTCGCCCCAAGTAGTTTCATCCTAAATACATTGAGTGACTGCCTTTTCGCGTCAACAGAACCCATGTAGATTTCGCATTCCAGGCCAAACAGCGCGGCGGCTGTGGCTGTGGCAACGCCGTGCTGACCGGCGCCGGTCTCGGCAATCAACCTTTTTTTACCCATCTTCACTGCCATTAACGCCTGTCCTACGGCGTTATTGATCTTGTGGGCGCCTGTGTGTGCGAGGTCCTCGCGTTTCAGATAAACGCGGGCGCAGGATAGTTGAGCGGTTAATTTTTCAGCGAAGTAAAGCGGGGTTGGCCGTCCAATGTAATCGGCGTTAAGCTGGCGCAACTGTGCCTGAAAGCCTGCGTCGGCTTTAAGTGCCCTAAATGCGCCATCCAGCTCCTCAAGGGCGGGGATAAGTGTCTCCGGCACATAGCGGCCACCATAACCTCCAAAGTACCCCTTTTTCACGATCATCCCTTTTTGAATATATCTTCGAGCTGCTTGAAACTGTTTTCCATTACGTTTCTGAATTCTTCCCTGCTTTTTCTCGAAGTGTTCAGAAAGTCCTTTAGAGCCTTTTCAGCGTCGTCGTGGATAGCTTTTTCATTTTTAGATATCTCTGAGAGGACTTTTTCGCTTAATTCTTGTATTTCATATATGTTTTCCAGAGTTGCGTTAAAAGAAGACTTTATGAAGTCAATAAAATTAGCGATATCCACCTGTAACCCTAAGCCTTTTTCATTTTCCATACAGCTGCCTCCTCTGTGGCGATTGCAGTATCTGCCTTGGCTAACTTGCATATGATACCCGTAATCGAGCAAAAAGTCAACAATGCGGGGAACCAGATCTGAGGATGCGACAAATAATCTATATTACATTATTTATAATATAATCTGTTTACTTTAATATAAATATATGCTATAATGTGTTATACACATATGAGGGCTGAGGCAAATACAGGTCAAGGAGGGTTACCCTCCTTGCGGGAGTTTGAGGGCGGCGCCCTCAATGCCTCTATCTTTTAAATATTTCACAAGGCGGTAATCCTACTGCCTAATTTGTAATATATCAGGAGGAAAGAGACATGGCAGTAACTGACCCGAGCGAGATAGTAAAAACGGCGCAAAACTTCGCGCAGAGCCAGTTAAGCAACGCACAGCAGTTCGTTGATAACCTTTCAAGTATCGCTTCGACGGAGCTGACAGTTAGCAAACCGACGGTATGGGATTGGTCTGTTTATGACAAATCTACTGAGGCGCTCAACAAAATAATGAGCATGAAGCCGGACAGCCCGACGATAACCAGATTTGACGCTGAGGTACCGGAGGTGCCGGACTTCTCAATTGACGCCGTTGCCCCTGTGACTGTACCGGAGTTTGATGTCGAGAGACCTGTGTTGACCTATCCTGATAAACCGGACGCGACATTACCTGACGCGCCGGTAATGCCGGAGATAGGGGAAAGTTATAGTCTCCCTGAAAAGCCGTCAATCAATATTCCTGAGCCGCCGGCGTTGGAGAGTTTTGGCGCTCCAAATTCTCCGACAATATCTATCATGCCATTTACGGAGATGATGCCGGAGGACGACATCATCGTGCCGTCCAACTTATACAGCGACTGGTCGGCGCACTACAACTTTAACGAGCAAGAGTACACTTCGCATCTGAAAGAGGCGATTGAAACGCTGCTGATAAACGACGTGAAAAACGGCGGCACGGGGATTAATCCTGATGACGAGCGGCTGTTATGGGAGCGGGCGAAAGACAGACAGAACATTGAGGCTCAGACGGCCATTGGCGAGGCGAGGCGGGGTTATGCTGCGTATGGATTTACGATGCCGACTGGGGCGATGGTGTCGCTGGAGGAAGGCGCCAGGAATAAGGCGGTAAAAGACGCGTCATCAATGACGAGGGACATAGCGATAAAGCGGGCGGAGCTGTATGTGGAAAACCGCAAATACTCGCTGGACAAGGCCATATCGCTTGAAGGCCTGTTGATACACTTTCACAATTCGTTGAAAGAGCGCAGCCTCAACGCGTCCAAGGCGGTGCTTGACGCGGGGATAAAGCTATACAACCTGCAGGTGGAGAGATATAAGACCAGACTGGGCGCGTATAAGACGGCGGCGGATGTGCATGAGGCAGAGATACGGGCGGCCTCTACTCAAATGCAAATCTACAAGACCGAGCTTGACGGTATGTTAAGCGAAGAGCAGCACAGGAGACAGGCGGCGGTGGATACATACAAGGAGCAGATTTCGGCGGTGAACGCGATGATAGCCGTATATAAGACGGAGATGGAGGCGGCGAAGGTCTACGGCGATTTTGAACAAGCGAGGCTGTCCACGTTTAAGACGAGTGTTGAGGCATATCACACGCTGGTGCAGTCCAAGACGGCGGAGTTCAACATGTACGAGGCCGCAATTAGAGGTGAGATGGAGAAGGTAAAAGTATATGAAGCCGACGTAAGGGCATATCAGGTCAAATCGGAGGGTTTAAAGACCAAGGCGTCGGTAGATTCTGTCAATATAGAAAACCAGTCGAAAGAGGCCAAGTTGAAACTTGACGCGTATAGCGCGAAGCTCAACGGCTTTAAGGCAACTCTCCAGATGTCCGAATCACAGACGAAGAATGTCCTGGATAAGTACCGCTCAGACATAACCGCATATGGCCAGGAAGCAAGCGCGATGACGAAGGCATATGACCTGTTTATACAGACTGGCAGACTCAACTCACAGAGTAACATAGAGTCAACCAACCAGAGTGTAAAACAGGCGGAGTTGGAGTTAAAGCGGCTTTCTGAGCAGGCCAAACTTCGGATAGAGGCGTCGAAGTCGGCGGCAGATGTGTACAAAAACCTTGCATCGGGCGCGCTGTCATCTGTAAACGCCCTTGCGACGGTCTCTACAACCGTGACATCAAAAAGTTCATAGAAGCAGCACAGGTCAGGGTGATAAACGGAGACAATGCAAACGCTTGGGTTGTCTCCGTTAAAATCCTAAATTTATGAACCGTCTAAACATGCAATGAGGAGGTTACTATGGCTTTTGGATTATCAGGAGATTGCGAGTATTATGGAAAATTATGTACAGCAAGCGGAGGATCTGACGAATACGCGTGTAATACACAAAAGTGTTGCGAGGATTTTGGCAATTCACTTATTACAATGTGTATTCGTCAATGCTTAATAATCGACGATGTGCTTATTAATTTATTCCCTAACCTAACATATGATGAAATAAACGCTTTAAGATACTGGGCTCATTATCATTGCTATGGACTCGACTGTTCAGGAGGTAGATATCTGGGACTATACGTCAAGATATTCGGGGCACCTGATTCGTGTAATAAATCAATGGAGATCGTAGAGGATGCTGTGGACAAGGATTTATCGTCATTTTCCAGTGCTATGCGAAAACTGGACAAGCTTTTTAAGTAAATAAGCAGCGAACCTATATAACATAATAGAGAGGATAACAGAATTCAACAGCAATGTAGGGCACGTTATGTAGTAATTGATTTTCATTCTGTCAATAAATTGCATACAATAACTAATCACTATAATATTGCATACTACTATGCTTATATAGGACAAGTATCTTTCTGCTTTGACGGAATGTATAGATTTGAAAATTACCAACAGATAAAGCAACAGTAGAATTTCGGCAGCTTTAATTATTATATAATCCGTAGTAATGAAATAACCTGGAGGCTTCATGCTGATATTATATTTTACGATTAACGACAAAGCAAGAAGTAAAGCAAATGGTGTGATAATTAATAAAGATAAATTATGCGACTGATAACCATTTTTATATTTGTTAATTAAATATATTATAATTAGCTGCCAGCCAAACGAATATAAAACTTTATACATGGCTATGAGAAAAAGCATTATATTTTGACGATATGGAATTATCATAAACACGAAATCAACGATAATAAGATATAACACTGGTGGAATCATTAAACAGATAACATAAAAAGGCCAATATAAAACATATACAGTTTTGTGTTTATTTGAAATATATGTAAAGTGACAATATAACGTCCAGAAATATAACAATTCAATAAATATAAAATAATATGAATACACTAAATCTAATTTGCCGAAATGAAACACGCCTACATTCATGTTTGATTTGGCAAAGATGTAGTCAGTAAATATGAGATAGGATAACATACAAACAACTAAATGTCCATAAAATATAACTGAATGTTAAGAGATGGCTTGATTATATTTGTAGGTAGTATTTTGTTAACTATTAAACCAACTATTACGGCATAAAAGACCACATGAGGTACAACCATAAATATAATAAGTAACAAATATGCTATAAATACGATCATCATTTGATTACAACATATTCTCTTGTTGAATCTCCCGTGGTTTTATTCCCCGCCGCTTACGACGGGGAGTTTCACTGAGAATTACTGAAGCAGGAGCGATACGGGGGGCTATAGTACCATACCGACCCTCGTTGCCGTGAGGGTACCGTCTTTGACGGCCAGGCGACCATTAACGAATACATATTCGATACCCTCAGGGGCACTCCACGGGGAGGCATACTCTGAGGTGTCTCTAATTGTATTTTCATTGAAGAGCGTTATGTCTGCGTATGCGTTTTCCCTCAGCACTCCGCGGTCTTTTAATCCAAAGGTCTCAGCAGGTAACCCCGTAATCTTCCTTATTGCCTCAGGCAGGGACATCAACCCCTCCGATAGGACATATTTGCTTAGATACCTCGGGAAACTCCCAAAGCCACGCGGGTGGGGTTTTCCGGATTGGCCGTTTGAGCCGTTTCCATTATGTCCGGCAATCGGCCTTACGGAGCTGTCCGACCCTACCATGCACATTGGCAAAGACAGGATGCGCCTCAGGTTGTCCTCGTTCATCGAAAAAAATATGGCATCTACCGCAAGCCGCTCTTCAATTAACAGGCCAATGGCAAAATCTATGGGTTTAGCCCGCACGGCAGAGGCGGCATCGGCGATACTCATGCCTTCTAAGTGCCGGTTCTTTTCTGTCTTTACGGAAGACACAAGGACGCCTTTCCAATAGCTGTCATTTTCGCGAAAGGCGGCCGTCTCCGCCTTGATTCTTTTTAACTCGGTTGGGTTATTCAACCGCGCCAGCTCCGCCTCATCTCCCCCTTCATATGTCCACGCGGGAAGGGCAGTATCAAGCGAGGTCTGCGAGGCCGTGTACGGGTAACGGTCACACGTGACCCTGATACCCTCAGAGACGGCCTTTTCTATCAAATTAATGACGGCGTCAATCTTGTGCCAATTTTGTTTGCCCGCCGTTTTCAGGTGTGAGAGGTGAATCTTTATGCCGGTTTGCCGTCCAACCTCTATGGTGTCCTCAATGGACTCAATGAGGGCGTCACTTTCACTTCTCATGTGGGTTGCGTAAATCAGCGGGGCCACACCTGCGCGCCTTATAAGCCCGATAAGTTCATCGTTTGTGGAGAACACGCCGGGGGAGTATATCAGGCCGGTGGACAGGCCGATTGAGCCGTCGGCAACAGAGTCCCTCAGCAGTGCCGCCATCTTTTCTATATCGCCACTTGCCGCCTCCTTGTTCTCGTATCCAAGTACGGAGCCGCGAATGTTTCCCTGTCCGGTAAGGGTGGCGAAATTTATAGCCGGTTTGGCCTCAGAAAGAACCTTGTTATATTCTTTAAAGGTCTGCCAACGCCTTTGCACCCTGTGGTGAAGGAATTCCTTCTCCAACTGCTGCTGTGCGTCATTATAAATTGGCGCCGCCGAAAACCCGCAATTGCCGTTTATCTCTGTCGTAACACCCTGGAGGAGTTTAGAGTCCGCCTCCGGGTGCGTGGTAAGGCTGAATTCAGAATGGCTGTGTACGTCAATAAAGCCCGGTGCGGCAATAAGCCCATCGGCCTCTATGGTGAGTTCGGCGTTGAGGTTTATGCTGTCTGCGATGACGGCTATCTTCGAGCCGGATACCCCAATGTCGGCAGAGTATGGCTGCCCGCCGGTGCCGTCGCATATGAGTGCGTTTTTAATTAATACGTCTAACATGGCTCTCCTTTTCATTAGTATTTTCTGTTAGTTCAACAAAGACTTTCTCCGGCGAATTGATAATATCCCCAAGCAGGGGTATGATGAGAGACGCCGAAAGCCGTGCTTTGGCTATCAAGTTGGGCAATTTGGCCGAATCTTGCAGGCCGGAGGACGCGGCCCTCTCCCTGAAATCACTTTTAAGCCTTAGCGCAATCGCCGGAAATGCCTTCATGGCCATCCCCGCAATCTCCACAAAATCCCTGACAGGCGATTTCCCCGTGGCCCCGGACGAGGGCAGCATCCGGTTTAACCCCGCAATCATATCGTCGGCACTTGTGGTGAGCATCAGGATTTTAGCCCCGACTATCATAAGAAATACCCTCGCTGTCTTCACAATTGCGTCGCCCAGGCCCTCATGGGTTACATCCACCCCCGGCAAAGACATAATAACCCTGCCGCCGGTAAAAAATAGCCCACTCATAAACGTCACAATCAGAAATATGGAAATCGGCAATAAACCCCTGCGAATAGCCCTATCAGGGTACAGGAAAAAAAAACACGCGGCGGCCACGCCGGAAATGAGGAGAATTGCCACATCCCTCGTTAAAAAAGTTGCCGCGATAAAAATCACGTAAACGGCAATCTTAAATTCAGGCGAGAAGCTCATCGTTGCCAGACTATTTTCTATGGGGCGACGCCTTGGCATACTGTGTGGCGTCAGGCAGTGAGGAGACATATTTATTAATGCCAGCGGCGATGGATTCGGCCAAAACCTTCTTGTAGTCGTCCGTGTTAAGAAGCCTCTCTTCTGTGCAGTTAGTAATATATGATACCTCAACAAGGGCTGCCGGCATGGACGCCCCGACTAAGACGTAGAACAATGCCTGTTTGACGCCGTGGTCGGTTACGCCTTTATATTTTTTGCCGATTTTGGAGATCAATGACTTTTGAATATAATGTGAGAGGTGCAGCGACTCATCACGCTTGCTCTCACGCGCCAGCGACGCCAGAATGAGGCCGAGGTCGGACTGAACCTCTTTCATCTGCTTTATAGATATGGCGTTTTCGCGGGCGGCCACGCGCAGGGCCTCGTCGGAGTTAGAGAAGTTCAGAAAATATGTCTCTATTCCCCTTAGGGATGGCGAGTTGTTGGCGTTAGCGTGAATAGAGACAAACATATCCGCCCTTTTGCCGTTGGCAATAGCCGTGCGCTCATCCAACGAGATGAACGTATCGTCAGTTCTGGTCATATATACCTCAAAGTAATATTTTTCTTTGAGTATCTTTGCAAGCATCAGGGATATATCAAGGACAACGTCCTTTTCCTTGAGGCCGCTTTTGCTCATAGCGCCGGGGTCATGGCCACCGTGTCCCGGGTCTATGACTATTGTCTTTCTGGCTATGAGGGCGTCGCCTCCTGGCTGCCCACCCTGTTCTTTGGCCTTGAGTCTGCCCGTGTCAGCGGCCTCATGGGTTTTCTCTGCGGGTTTGACCGTATCACTGCCCTTTTCCAATCCTTTTTCAGGGGCTTTTTCCAGTTCTTTAGGCTTTTCCGACTGTTTGGCTGCCTCTTTAATTACTTCTGGTTCTTTAATTACCTTAGATTCTTTAATTATTTCCGGTTCTTTGGCCTCCATGACCGCCGCTGGGGTGGCTGAGGGCTTATCAGGAGTTTCCTTTTCAATATTTTCGGCAGCGGGAGGGATGTCCCTGGTGCCGTATATATCAACGACTACTCTATCGGGGTTGGTCAATGTGAAAATCTTGTACTCCTCGAAATTGTCGAGGTCCATGACTACCCTGACGGTGTCCTTGTCGAACTGTCCGACGCGAATCCTCTTGATGATGGAGTTATCCACGTCTATTGTCTTCTTCATGAAAGACAGTGACGAGGCGTGTTCGAGGTCAAAATATATTTTTTTGCTGTCTTTCAGCTCGCCTTTTTTTAAGTTTGTGAAGGAGACAAGGTCAATAACGACGCGTACATAATCCTTTGAGGCGAAATAACGAATATCCTTAATCTGCGTTACCGGGGTAATGGCCGCGCGCGATATGCCATGATAACATACAAGGGCGGCGCACACCAGAAGAATGATAAGAAGGAATCGGCGTCTCATCAGACCGCCCTGACCCCCTTAATAGACGGCAGCGCATCCATAAAAGTCTTCTCGACCCAATTTTTCATCGTAAGGCCGGCCATCGGACACGTCTCGCATGAACCCAAAAGCCTCACATACAGCACATCATTTTTTAAGCCGACGACTTCAACATCCCCGCCTTCGGCCTTAAGGCCTTCCCTCACCTTTTGTATAACCTTATCAAGTGCCTCGTTATCCATATAATCTATATGTTGCACCTCATCTTCCATTATACCATATAACCCACTATCTCACTAACACATTTATACATATCGGCGCGCCGTGATATTTCTTTAGTAAGAGACAGGGAGCGACGTGCTTACTTATGCGGGTAATAAAGCCAATGGCGGCCATTAGGCCGCCACTGCCAATCACTTCAACGATACTCAAGCCTTACACTAACTTTATTTCCAGTTTACCCCTAAGGCGTACCAAGTGCCATTGTAATAAGTGTACATATTTCCATCTGTAAAGGCCACAATGGCAGCGCCGTTGGTGAACCATTGGGCATAGTATGTGGCTGAACCGGATGTTCCCATAACTATACTTCCAGATTTAGTTCCAAAGAACGAGGCATACTGATTATAGATTGCGGTAATTCCAGCAGAGGCGGCGTTATAGTCCGATGATGATGTAAATGTCACCGTTACTGACTTAGCCGAGGACATCTTCACGTAACACGCATTTAAGCTAGTCGTATCACATCCCGTCCAGCTTGTAAATAGCGAAGAATTATCAGCCGCTGCCGTCAGATATTCTCCCGCTCCTGACGGGCATAATGTCGTGCCAGTGTTACCGCTCCAGCTTAGAGTTCCTGTTGACGCTGTTACGGTGCCAGAACCCGTGCCGGATTTCGTTACAGTCAGGGTATAAGTAGTTGGATTTGGTGACGGAGTTGGTGTTGTTCCTGTCGGCCAAGCTGTCCAAGTGCCGCTTCCAGATAAAGAATAACCATCCGTGCCATAAAGATAAACCTTTTCGTAAGCTGACCACGTACCGGTTATTGACGAACTGTTGACAAAAGTGCCAGAAACGTTAATTTGATAAGAATTTTTGTTTGAAGTAGTCCAGGTATTATAAGTCGAAAAAGTTCCATTTGTTGGGGATATAGCTGAAAACGTAGTGTAAAAAGAGTCTGATTCGTCGCCCCAATACCACCCTGTAACTGTTGCATTTATCTGGAGTCCATTAATCACACCAGCCGAGGTTACAGTAAAAGTCTTGCCGAAACTTGATGTCCACGATGTGTCGCTATACGCCATAGAGCTAAGACAAAAGACTGTTAATAACACGACTACAAATGATACCACCCTTTTACTCAGCTTCCAAGTCCTCATAAAGCCCCCAATAGTCTATTAGAACTCACAAAATTCGTATTTTTATTATACATGGGGGGGGGTAAATGTCAAATAAAAATAATTTATAATGCTGTATTAACAAGCAGTTATAGGCAGTGAAAGATGAATTGCAGGGGAGTGCCCGGTGCGTAAACGGGCACTTTGCGAAACACCGGAATGCGAAGCAGGCAGACTTCCAGCGTCTGTCATGCTCCCACTATACCGATGTTTTATATGATATTCCCCCAAAACCCCTTCAACTCATCCACTGACCCGGTCTTCCTGATAAGATTCTTGAACTCTTCCAATTTATCTATAGAATCTATAGCCCTAACCATATTCATAAGTTCAAGTCCGGCTGAACCATATTTGAGTTCAAGCCCTAACTCTATCCCTTCAAGTAAGCCTTTCCTTTCACCTTCAAGGAAACCCTCTTCTTTACCCTTTATTTTACCCTCCATCAACCCCTCTATCAATCCCTCTTGAAAAATATCGCTATCTTTTACATCAATTGTAATAGGCATTTTCGACACCTCCATTTTGACTTTAGGATATAATTTACGTAAATCAGAAAGATATAGCAATTTTCTGATATAACCTTCCCGCTCTTTTGGCGGCAATATGGACAGCTTATCAAGGATTTTTCTTATCGTGGCATCTACGTCCCCGGTCTTACACAATATCGCCAACACTATATCCTCAGGGCAATCACTCTCAAGCAGTTGGCTGCAATCTATTTCCCTTATATCAATCAATTTATACGAGTAATTGACCCCTTCACCTTCCATATGGTTTTGCATGTTTATAGGTTCATTTCCAACATAAAGCACTATCTGTACAGGTAATTTCTTATTCTGATTATAGATAAATCCAGAATATAGATACATCCGCGCCATCATAACGTTCTCATTTCGCGACTGAATCTCGAAATGGAGTAATTTCCCATCCTCTACTTCAAACACTAAGTCCGGCTCTCTTAACTGGATATCTGGAAACTGTACATCGATAAATTTGCCAGTTTCATATCCGGTAATGAGCTTCAGGAATACTTTGGGAATATCTTTCAATAAATCTTTCAGTGTGATATCATATTTTTGGCGCATACTCCCTCATTTTTCTCAGATGTTTACAATTCATAAATCCTTTCTGCAAATGCAAAACAACTCCTCATGGTATTTTACCATAATCAGGGCTAATTTGTTTTACCTGTGGGCACGGTAAGCAGGGTAACCGCATTTTTCCTGAAGGCGGGCAAGGGCGGCCTAGACAAGACGATGACCGGACATAAACAATAGTACCTTGGGAAGACGTAAAGAAGGTAACCTGATGCCCTGATTGTTACTTTACGGGTCCTAACAGTTTTCCGAGCAAGTCCATTGCTTTAGGATTGGTTAGAAGCATGGCAAACAAGAGGATGAGGAAGTAAAGCTTTTGTTTCCATCCAAGATCTCTGATGTTACCCTCAAGCCCTGTTTTGACAGAATCGCTTTTACCTTCGAGTGCTGTTTTGAGGTTATCTATTTTCAAATCGAGCGCTATTTTGACAGAATCTATCTTCCCATCAAGCTTTGCAATGTCAGTCTTAAGTTCCGTTCGCAGATTCGCAATATCAGCTTTGGTTGCCAAATCCTTTGAAGGTTCATTCAAATTGATGACATCAAGCAGGGCCTCTACGACCTCGTCACCAAACTTTTCTCTTAAAATCCTCGGTACCGTAATAACGCTCATACTCCCATTGTACCAGAAAAGCTTTAATAACGCAGTATTTCTAAAACAAGAATTTCTAAAACAAATAAATACTGCCGTCAGTATCAGGGTTGTGGCAATTGGCCGTCTGTTTCGCTTTCTAAACGCCTCCGCGCAATTGCATACCGTCTCACATGAGACGATTTTACTTCCCCCGCATTGCGGACACAGGATTTTTCCACCATGGCCATACCTCTCTTTTAGTTTAGTGAAGTTAATATCAGCCTTGCCGCTTTACGGCAATCCGCATATATGCTATTTCTACCATTTTATGTTAAAATCCACTGATGTCAGACGATGTGAGAGATAAAGATACGGCGATGGCCGCAGACCCCGCGATTCTCCGCGTGAAGAGATACTCTCTTGCTGATAGAAAGAGCAAGGTCGCCCTTGATAAGATTGGCAGGCCGTATAATCGCGGCGGGCTGTTCGGGGAGTTTTTATTGAGCCTTCCCGACATCCTTGCGGCGGCAGACCTCCGGCGCGCGGCGGCGCGTATCGCAGGGGCGCGTGAAAACGCCCATCCCGTCATTCTCGGCATGGGCGCACATCCAATTAAGGTCGGCCTGTCGCCCATTATCATTGATTTGATGGAGCGTGGTGCGATTACCGCGGTTGCCACAAACGGGGCGTCTATCGTACATGACTTTGAGCTTGCCTTTGCCGGATTTACCTCCGAGGATGTGGCGGCTGAGCTGTGTAAGGGCACGTTTGGCATGGCCGAGGAGACAGGGGTTATGCTCAATACCGCGATTGTCAGAGGTGTTGACAGCGGCCTTGGGCTTGGTAGTGCGATAGGGTCTTTTTTATCGCATGACAAGGCAATCAAAAATAAAGAGATAAGCATCTTCGCACGCGCCTATGAGTTAGGGCTGCCCGTTACGGTGCATGTCGCCGTTGGGACGGACATTATTCACATGCACCCGGAGGCCGATGGCAGGGCCATAGGGGAGGGGAGTCTGAGGGATTTCCGGCTGCTTGCAACGCTCCTCGGTGGGCTTGAGGGCGGCGTATTCATAAATCTTGGCTCTGCCGTCATAATACCTGAGGTCTTTATGAAGGCGCTCAATCTGGCCCGAAATATCAGCGGCGCTGAAAATAAGGTGGAGCACTTTACCACTATAAATATGGACTTTATAAGCCACTACCGCGCACAGGTCAATGTGCTGAAAAGACCGGCACCAGACAGTAACTCGGCCATTAATCTCATAGGCCACCATGAGATAATGTTCCCGCTTCTGGCCGCCGCCATTAAAGAGCAAATAAAAGGACGATAAGGCGATGGACGTTAAGAAATTAATAGACGACTCAAACCAATATCTGATGGACACATATAAGCGTTTCCCTGTGGTGCTGGTAAAGGGCAGAGGGATGAAGCTCTGGGGTGCTGACGGCAAGGAATATCTGGATTTTCTGGCCGGTGTTGCCGTAAACATTTTGGGGCACTGCCACCCAAAGCTCGTCGTTGCCATACAGAAGCAGGCACAGAAACTCGTGCATGTCTCGAATTGGTATCACAGCGAACCTCAGATAAGGCTGGCCAAACTGCTGTGTGATTATTCGTTTGCGGACAAGGTATTTTTTTCTAATTCCGGCGCTGAGGCCAACGAGGCGGCGATAAAACTGGCAAGAAAACACTCGAAAGAGCGTTTTGGCGCGGAGAAGACCGGTATAATCACCGCGTTGAATTCTTTTCACGGCCGCACAATGGCAACCCTTTCAGCCACAGGGCAGCCGAAATTTCACGCGGGCTTTGAGCCGCTTCTGCCGGGATTTTCCTACGTCCCGTTTAACGACTACGAGGCTCTGAAGTCGGCCATTGATGAGAACACCTGCGCCATTATGCTTGAGCCGATACAAGGCGAGGGAGGGGTAAAGATGCCCTCTGATGATTATTTTAAACATGTTCGGGAGCTGTGTACGAGACTCGGGATTTTGTTGATCCTGGATGAGATACAAACCGGCACTGGCAGGACGGGGACATTGTTCGCCTATGAGCAATATGGCATAGAGCCGGACATCCTGACACTGGCAAAAGGACTTGGCGGTGGAGTGCCCATCGGGGCAACGCTGGCACGGGAGGAGGTGGCAAAGGCCTTTACCCCGGGATGCCACGGCTCCACATTCGGCGGCAACCCACTTGCGGCCGCCGCGGCCCTTGCCACAATAGAGACATTGCTTGAGGACGGCATCATGCTCAGTGAGTGCCGCAGAATGGGAGAGTATCTTGTGAATTCCCTCGGGAAATTGCATAAACAGTTCCCAAAGATAATTATAGGTATCAGAGGAAAGGGGCTTTTAATCGGCATGGAGCTTACCAGAGATTGCTCTATGGTGGTTCAGGCCTGCTTTGAGCGCGGGGTATTAATCAACTGCACAGCGGGAAACACGCTGAGATTCATGCCTCCTTTGATTGTGACGGAGGAGGACATTGACCGGTTGATAAGTGTGCTAAAGGAAGTCATGGAGAGGCTCTCGTGAACAGTAAAAGGGATTTCCTTACCATAAAAGACTTCACGGCCTCTGAAATCGCTGTACTGCTTGATAGGGCGACAGATTTTAAAAGCGGCAGGGCGGCGGGTCAACAGCCACTGCGTGGGCGCAGTATCGGGATGTTGTTTTATAAGACGTCAACCCGTACAAGAATCTCATTCGAGGTGGGCATCTACCAGCTTGGCGGGCAGCCGGTCTATATCAGGCCGGGCGAGAGCCAGTTAAGCAGAGACGAGACCATTGCCGACACGGCGCGCGTGTTTTCACGTTACCTCAGCGGTATAGTCATCCGCACATTTGAACATAAAATCGCGGCTGAGTTCGCCGAGTATGCGTCTGTCCCCGTGATTAATGGCCTTACGGACACACACCACCCGTGCCAGATTCTGGCCGACTTAATGACGATAAAAGAAAAAAAAGGGCGGCTTAAAGGCGTCAAAATTGCCTACATAGGAGACGGCAACAACGTGGCGAACTCCTTAATTGAAGGCGCGGCGCAGATGGCAATGGATTTGACCGTCGCCGCACCGGAAGGCTATGAACCAACGCCAGATATTTTAAAGGATACCAGTGGCAGGATAACCATTGTGCGAGACCCAAAGGCCGCCGCGGCAGGGGCCGATGTCCTCTATACCGACGTCTGGATAAGCATGGGTGACAACGAGGCGGAGGCCGCGGAGAAACAATCGAAATTCGCCGCTTATCAAATAAACGATGAACTATTATCATACGCCAAACCAGACTGCATCGTGCTGCACTGTCTTCCCGCGCACAGGGGGCAGGAGATAACTGACTCTGTCATCGAAGGCCCGCGTAGCGCCGTATTCGACCAGGCAGAAAACCGTCTTCACACGCAAAAGGCGGTATTGGAAATGCTTATAAAATGATGAACAGGAAAAAGAAATGTCTGACAAATTGATGATAATACCCCTTGGCGGGGTGGAGGAAATCGGCGCGAACATGACCGTGTTCGAGACTCAAAACGACATGATTATCGTTGACACCGGGCTGATGTTCCCTGAGGACGATTTACTTGGGGTTGACTTTGTTATCCCCGACTATGGCTACGTCATAGAAAGAAAGAAAAAACTCAGGGGAATTGTCATAACGCACGGCCACGAAGACCACACAGGGGCGCTGCCCTTTCTCCTTCGCGACCTCGGAATGCCTGTCCCCGTACACGGCACCATGCTTACGCTTGGTCTGATAAAAGACAAAATAAAGGAACATAACGTAAAGAACATTAACTTCGTAAGGGTAAAGCCCAGGGATAAGGTTACACTTGGCGATTTCGTAGTGGAATTCATCAGGGTGACGCACAGCATAGCCGACGGCGTGGGGCTTGCCATAAGCACCCCCGCAGGGGTGGTCATCCACACGGGGGATTTCAAGTTCGATTCCTCGCCCGTGGATAACGAGCTTCTGGATTTCGGCACATTCTCTGAATATGGACAACGTGGCGTCCTTGCTATGCTGTCAGACAGTACAAATGCCGAAAAACCCGGCTTCACCCCATCAGAAAAGATAGTTAAACGCGCCTTCCATGACATATTCTCCAAGGCCGACGGCAGGATTATTATAGCCACCTTCGCGTCGAATATCCACAGGATTCAGCAGGCCATAGATGTTGCCGCCGAGTTTGGCAAGAAGGTTATCCTCTGTGGCAGGAGTATAATCTCTAACGCGAAGATCGCCTTCGATCTCGGCTACCTCTCAATGAGCGGTGACCCGTGGATGAAGGTAGAGCAGATTAACTCCCTTGCCCCGAGCGAAACTGTCATCATAATGACAGGCAGCCAGGGCGAGCCTATGAGCGTCCTGACAAGGATAGCAATGAACGAACACAAGCACATCAAGGTTGCCCCTGCTGACACAGTAATAATCTCCGCCCGGGCTATTCCGGGAAACGAGCGCGCCGTTGGCAGGATTATAAACCACCTCTTCAGGCGGGGTGCCAATGTCATCTATGATAAAATCTCCCAGGTGCACGTCTCAGGGCACGCCTCTCAGGAAGAGCTGAAGCTGATGATAAATATAGTCAAACCCCGTTATTTTATACCCGTACACGGTGAATACAGACACCTCGTTTACCACGCCAAACTGGCCGAGAGCCTCGGTATCCCCCGGCAAAACGTCTATATACTGGAAAATGGCTGCGTCCTGGAGTTGGATAAGTCGGGTGCCTCCCGCACAAACAGCGTGCCGGCCGGACGTGTCTCCATAGAAGGCAAAGGCTTTGGCGACATCGGCGACATGGTGCTCAAAGACAGGCGGCGCCTGGCTATGGACGGCTTTGTCATAGTCGTCCTAACGGTCAACAAAGAGACAGGCAGGGTTGTGGAAGGCCCTGAGTTCATCACAAAGGGTTTTATATTCGAACGCAACACCGGAGACATGGAAAAAGAGGCGGCCAATATTATCTACTCAATTGCCTCAAATCCCGACGAAGGCGCACACGGGGATATGAACGTCCTGCACGCGAAAATCCTGAGCGCCCTGAAGAAATACATCAGAAATAAGACAGACAAACGCCCTATGATAATGCCGGTTATAGTGCCGGTATGAGCACAGGCGTGTAATAATAACAGGAGATAAAACGCAATGGAAATACTGCAATCTATTATTATGGGAATAGTGCAGGGCGTTACCGAGTTTCTGCCGGTAAGCAGCACCGCACATCTGATTCTTGTGCCGTGGTTTTTGGGCTGGAAAGGCGTAATTGACACGATGTCCTTTGATATAGCCCTCCATGTGGGTACGCTCTTTGCCCTTCTCGTGGTTTTTTTCAAGGACTGGGTAGAGATACTGCTGAGAAAACATCGCCTTTTAATGCTCCTCATAATAGCCACGATACCGGGGGCGGTTGTAGGAAAACTCCTTGATAAGTATGTGGATGAGCATCTCAGAAGCCCGTGGGTCATTGCGGCCTCCCTTGTGGTTGTCGGCGTGGTTATGTATTTTGCTGAGAAACGAAGCATTAAAATCACAGGTGTTGACGACATATCGGTTTTAGATGCGGTGATTGTAGGTGTTTCGCAGGCCATCGCTATAATTCCCGGCGTCTCCAGAAGTGGGATAACCATATCGGGTGGACTTTTTCTGGGAATGAGGAGGGAGGAGGCAGCCCGCTTTTCGTTTCTCATGTCCACGCCCATTGTTGCCGGGGCCGCGGTGCTCCACGGCATTCACATCCTTCACGGCAAGGCCGAGGCGATAGACCCGACGATTTTCATAGCCGGTGTTGCGGCCTCATTTGTCGCGGGGCTACTCGCCATTACATGGTTTATGAAATTTATGAAAAGATTTTCATTAACATTTTTTGTTTATTATAGATTTGCACTGGCCGCTATAATAATAGCCTGGATATGGCTGAAGTCGTAACCACAAAGAGAAATGAGATAAGGGGCGTTGTGGCCGCCTTGTTTGCCGTCTTTTGCGCCGTGAGCCTGTTTTCGTATGATAAATGGGACCCGTCACCGTTTACGTACACAGACCTTCAAGCGCGAAACTATGCCGGTGTTGTAGGGGCGTACTTCTCTGACACGGCGTTTTCGCTCATTGGGACGTCCGCGTTTATGATACCGCTGACGGCGTTCATTTATGGGATAAGACGGTTGCTGGGGGCCAGAAAAAGGGCTGAGAATGTCATGGGGATGCTGATGTTCCTTGTATCTCTGTCTATGGTGCTGGCGCTTTCCTCATGGGCATTTGAAACGAATATTATAAAGGGAGGACTTGCCGGGTCTGCCATCACCCACATACTGGATAGGTTTTTTTCTACTGTGGGGGCCTTTTTGATAAGCCTTGCCGCCCTGTTTACGTCAATCATGCTGATGCTTCCACTTAAGTCGTCGTTACTCATGCGAAGGGCTGAACAGATTATCCCTGATACGCCGTCTGACAGTCCGGTTATCAGCAAGACTGAAACCGCCCCCGTAACAGACCCTGTAATAGACGGGCAGACGGAGGAGGAGCCGCACCAGGAGCTTAAAATAATCACCCATACACCAGAAGATGTCCCCCACGAAGAGCTGCCCCCTGAAATAGAAAAAAGAGAATTCAGGCTACCCTCCGCCGACTCTGTAAATGGCCCGTACGCACTGCCCGGCGTAGGGCTGTTAAGTGCGGCACAGGGGCAAAACAAGGAAACTTCAAAGGAGGAGCTGCAAAGGGCGGCCACAATTTTACGGGAAAAACTGTCCGACTTCGGCGTCGAGGGAAAGATTTCTCAGGCACACCCCGGACCGGTAATCACCATGTATGAGTTTGAGCCTGCACCGGGTGTAAAAATCAGCAAGGTAGTGGCACTCTCAGACGACCTTGGCCGCGCCATGGGTGGGATAAAGGTCAGGGTATCCCTAATCCCCGGCAAGACGCCCATAGGCATAGAAGTCCCCAACGAGCACAGAAACATCGTAAGCCTCAAGGAAATCATAGCGTCAGATAAGTTCACAAAGAAAGGCTCGCTGCTCACACTGTCCCTCGGCAAGGACATCTACGGCAACCCCATAGTAGAGGACCTTGCGCGAATGCCCCATCTGCTGGTTGCAGGCACGACCGGCTCCGGAAAGAGTGTGGCGGTCAACTCCATGGTTATGAGTATTTTATATAAGGCCAAGCCCACAGAGGTCAGGATGTTGATGATAGACCCGAAACTCCTTGAGCTGTCCATATACGAGGGGATACCGCATCTGGTTTCAAACGTTATTACCAATCCAAAGGAGGCATCTGAGGCCTTAAAAAAGATGCTCATCGAAATGGAGAGGCGTTACAGGCTGATAGCCGAGCAGGGGGCAAGGAACATTGATATGTTCAACGCCTCCGTCGCCGAAGAGGACAGGCTGCCCTATATAGTGATAATCATAGATGAGCTGGCGGATTTAATGTTCACGGCGGCCAAAAACGTGGAGGATTCAATAGTGCGTCTGGCGCAGATGGCAAGGGCGGCGGGAATGCACCTGATTGTGGCCACGCAGCGCCCTTCGGTTGATGTCATAACGGGCATAATCAAGGCCAATTTCCCATCAAGAATAGCCTTCATGGTATCATCCAAGGTGGACTCAAGGACAATCCTGGACACGCACGGGGCGGAAAAACTATTAGGGCGCGGCGACATGCTGGTACTAAGTCCGGGCGCAAAGATTCAAAGGGTCCACGGCGCGTTCGTCACAGAAGAGGAAATAAAGGCGGTGGTTGACCATGCTAAGGCACAGGGCAGCCCGGACTATACATTTTTTGACTCATTGGTTGTGGAGGAGACCACCGCCTCCGATGATGGCTCATCTGGTGAAAAGGACGAGATTTATAGCGACGTCATAAAGTATGCCCGTGAAGTGGGCGAGGTCTCCATCTCTTCAATACAGCGGCGTTTTAAGATAGGATATAACCGTGCGGCAAGGATTGTGGAAATAATGGAGGGCGACGGCCTCATAGGTCCGACAAAGGGGGCAGGCAAACCCCGCAACTTCGTCTCAGACTAAACACCCGCCGCGCATTTGTTTAAGCGCTAGCTCTTAATATATAATATTCTCATAATGCGTCTATCAGGAATCAATAAGCGTAATAAGATGATAGCCGTTCGCGTCAACTCAAAGGAGTATGAGCTTATAAGGCGAAATGCAGGCGAACTGGACGTTGCGTCTTACGTAAGGGCGGCAGCCCTTGAAAAACCTCCGCCAGAAATCGAAAAAACACCGCCTGCGATACCATCTGCAGACATCGAAAGATATATTGAATCCCTGCGGGGCATAGAGCTGTTAGCCGCCCTGCCTGATAGTGGCCTTGCGGCGGTTTATAATAAGATAAAGATTAAGAAGTATAAAAAAAATGACCTCGTCTTCTTGCAGGAAGCCCCAAATAGCTATGTTTACTTCATACTAAGCGGCAGCGTCAGGATAACGCAATTGTCTGAGGAAGGCAAGGAAATCGTCATCGCTATTCATCGGGCGGGCAGCTTCTTTGGCGAGATGTCGCTCATTGACGGCAGATCGGTGTCTGCCAATGTATATTCCGCCGAGCGCTCAACAATCGGGCTGCTAACCAGAGAGGACTTCTTCTCTTTACTCTATGACAGAAAAGAAGTCCTGCAAAGTTTATTAAAGATATTGTGCCAAAGGATTCGCTCATCCAACGAAAAAATAGAGATTCTGAACTCCAATAACGCCTCACAAAGGATAAAGATACTGTTTATCATGCTGTCAAAAAAATATGGCATAGAGACAAATAATGGCATTCACTTAAACCTCAGATTATCCCACCAGGACATCGCAAACCTTACCGGAATGGTACGCGAGACAGTAACCCGAACCCTGAGCAAGTGGACAAAAAACGGTGATATATCCCTGTCCGCTAAGAAATTCATCCACTTAAACAACAGTTTTTTTGAGGAATATCCCAACATGTGATTCAAAACACATGTACCGCCCCTCTTTTTGATTTATGATAAGACTAAGTTAACATGGTTAACGAGACAAAGTTGAGAAAGAAGGAGAACGGGAAAATGAAAGCAAAAAATTATGTTTTGACAGTGCTAATGGCGGCAAGTTTGTTAATCTCAGGGCAGCACCTTTATGCTAACGGAGAGCCACCGCCACCCCCTCCCGGACATATCCTGGTGGTTGGCAGTGACGGCACGGCATATGCGGCATCACATGCTGCGGCGGCGCAGACAACGGCTACCCCCACCACCTCCATCGTCGCGATTACATCGGCAGGTGACAAAAAGTCCATTTCGGTTGCCGGCAGGGTCGAACATCTCGCACTTGGACTAGACAGCTCATCCAACGCGGTGCTTGCGGCTGTTGCCGAAAAACGCGCCACAGCCAATAAAGAAGGAGATAATGCAACGACGGAGTTGTACCTTGTATCTCTGCCGTTTAGCCAAAACGCCACACCGGTATCAGTCAACTTAAAGGGAATAAACGCATCTAAACCGAGGGTCGTAAATGGCAACGCCTATATTGCCACGGACATTGCCTCCGACAATGTCACCAGAGGCGGCGTCTCCTCATATTTGTATGTCGTCAGCCTAAAGGGCGCGATAATCTCACAGACCGAGTATTAGGCAGGGCGGGAAGAGATAAAGGGATTAAAGACGAAGGGGGGTAACCCCCCTTCACCCGTATTTTCCACATGTTTTGTCTATTGCGTTTGGGCTGTCAGCCCCGCTTAATCTTACCGCTGTTGTCAAAGATTTGATAGCGGGTAATTCCATGTTTTTGGATGGCATATTTCAGCGACGCCGCGATGACACCAAGTCCGTACTTGACGCTTCGCGAGAAATTAATAGAGGATGCCTCGTCAAAGTACTTGGTCGGACAGCTTATCTCGCCAATTTTAAAGCCGAAGTGTAACGCCTGCACTATGATTTCATTGTCAAAAATGAAGTCGTCAGAGTTGTTCTCAAATGGAATCGTCTCAAGCAGTTGACGGCTAAAGGCACGGAAGCCGGTGTGGTACTCTGAGAGTTTTACACCAAGCAGCCAGTTCTCAAACATTGTCAGAAATCTGTTGGATATGTATTTGTAAATCGGCATCCCGCCCTTAATTGCAGTGCCGCCAAGTATCCTTGAGCCGAGCACAAGGTCATAGTGCCCGGAGACAATCATGGACGCAATCGCGGTAACCAGCCTTGGCGAATACTGGTAGTCAGGATGGAGCATGACGACAATATCAGCGCCCCCCTGCAGCGCCGTCTGGTAACATGTCTTTTGGTTCCCCCCATAGCCCTTGTTTTTTTCATGGACGATTGTCCTAAGTCCAAGTCCCCTCGCAACGGCTGTTGTGTCATCACGCGAGGCGTCATCCACAACAATGACCTCGTCAACATATTCGTGCGGCACCTCGCCATAAGTCATCTCAAGGGTCTTCCCCGCGTTATATGCCGGCATCACCACGGCTATTTTCTTATTTAGTATCATCTGGCCTTGCCTTTAATGCGAAAACCTCCACAATGCCGCCCCGCCCGGCAATATATGACTCAAACAGCGATAAAACCATTGACAAAGAAGTATATAACGGCACGAGAAGTAATATCAACAAGAGGTCTTTTTTGCTCGCCGCAATAATGGCGTCTATCCCCTTTCTGGGCGCTTTCAAAAACGTATAGAGCATGTTTTTCTCCACGCCGGAAATATTCAGTAAGGTTTGAAGCCAGCCAAAAGGGGAATACTCAAGATCAAAGTGTCTCTTCCTGACAATATCAAAAGATGCCGCACTCAATAAAGAAGATATCCCCTTGTCGGTAAAATGATGCAGATGATAAGGGACGTCCAGGTGAAACCAGTTTTTTCTTCCAGCCCAGGACTGAATACCGTCTAAGTTGGGAACCGCGACGACCAGAAGCCCACCGTCCTTTAGAAGCCTGTGGCAGCTCTGAATCAATTCCTTAGGATTTGCAATGTGCTCAAGGACATGGTTTAAGGTTATTACATCAAAGGACGCCGGGTCAAATTTCCATGTATGCGGCTCCCCCGATATGACCTCTATCCCATAGTAAGACGCAGCGTTAGAGGCCGTCGCCTCATCAAACTCCACGCCCGCAACTTCCCAGCCCGCGTCTTTCATTACGTTGAGAAAAAGCCCCCTGCCACAGCCTATATCGAGGATTCTGCCGGCCCTGACATATTTTTTTATCCTGTTTTTTCGCAAATGCCTGAAATACAAGATAAAGTTTTCTACAAATGGTATAAACCTCTTGCCGGTCTTCTCCCTGTATCCACCAATAGCGTAGAGCTTTATTAAGTCTTCGTGCGTGGGGACGGGGGTGGTTACGCCAACACCGCAGTGGCGGCAGTAGAACACGTCATAGGTATCAAATTCACCCACTATTGATTCGATTAGTAAATCGCCTGCGTCGCCGCCGCATATCTTACAAAGCGCTTGTCCTTTACTTTTCATTGAGCACGTATTGTAATGAAGGGCGCGCGCGTGTGTCAATATGTGATAGAAAAAGGGGCGGCGCTGCCAGTGTAATCCTCCCATTTAATTGAGATATTGGTGACAAGGCTGCCGGGTGGGCCTTTGTAACAGTTGGCTATCACAATGCTTACGTCTTTTTTATCGCCTTCAAGGACTGCCTCGACATCGCCGTTGTAGAGATTTTTGACCCACCCCCTGACGTCTGACCGCCGGGCTATGTCCCTCACAAACGCCCTGAAACAAACCCCCTGAACGCGGCCCTCTATTGTTAAATGTGCCCTTATCTTCCCTTCCATATGCAAGAGAATATCATAAAGTGTTTCAGTGGGGCAAGCGCAGCCACTGCCGCATCGTGGCATAAATACTAAAATGCGGTAATAGAAGTAAGTGTCATCGTGTTGTCTAAGCCACCCCTACCCACCCTAAGTAAAAATGCGGGTTTACGGGCTATCAGAACAGATACATTGGACAAAAGGGGACATTTTGTCTATTGTAGTTTCAAGTTAGGCGGCCTATTGGCCGCTGACACTACATTGAAACTCAAAGACACAGCCAATCTATCCACCATCGCTTCAATCTCATATTACCCAAATAAAGATTTTGGAAAGCAAGGTTGACAGATAGAAATAGTTTTTCCTGTGTAAAATGCTGCCTCTATTGCATCTTTTACACTATAGTAGGGGCCTAACGCCCGACCATTTCCGCTTGTCATAGCATCAATTCTATCTTGATGAGTCCAGTGAGCAAGATCCATTTCCCCTTGACTAGTTACTTCAAAGCGATGGATCGTTGCAGAGTTATTAGGCTTGTTTTCGTTAACATAATAAACATCCATAATAAAGTCCTCCTTATTTATACCTAACAAGTTAAGCGGCCTACGGCAGCTGACACTATATTGATATTCAAATACCAGAATCTATTCTACCATACAGAAATATAAAAACCATACAGAACATTAGACAATTAGGATTCGTGAGTCTGATGCTTGGTAAATTACTCATTTGTCTACAACTTAGCATTACACGATTACGATTTCTTCGCCTTCGGCAGCGGCTGTTATTTTAAGCCCCGTGTGGCCTGTTTCCTCGTAATACTTCCTCGTCTCTTCTACAATCTCGTCAATCTGCGCGTCCGTACGAGTAGGCTCGTGGTGGAACATCACAAGATGCTTTACGCCAGCCTTTATGGACATGTCAACCACCTGCAGGTTGGAGCTGTGTCCCCAGCCGATTTTCGACGGGTACTCAGAGTGTTTGTATTGCGCGTCGGCAATAAGTAAGTCACAGTCTCTTACGAATTCGACATTTCTATCGTTTTGCTCCTGGACAATCATCGCTATCTCGGCTGTCTCGGCCTCGTCCATTGCGGCACTGGCCATAAAATTATAGTACGGCTCGTTGTCCCCTGTGTAAACAACGCTCTTACTGCCCTCTGTAACCCTGTATGCAAAGCACGTTACAGGGTGGTTGACGAGTTTGGAGCGGACTTTCAGGCTGCCTATTGAGACAGTCTCCTCTTTGAGGTCAAAATAGTTGATGCGCGCCTGCAGCTCATCGGCGTTTACCGGGAAATACGAATAGACCATCTGCTGGGCCATTATCTCGCGTAGGCTTTTGTCAAAATGAGGTGGGCCATAGATATTAATTATATTCTTTGGTATATAGGCCGGAATAAAAAATGGAAATCCATGAATGTGGTCCCAGTGGGTGTGCGAAAGAAACAGGTGTACCTCCACCGGCGACATGCCCGCGAGCTTCTGGCCAACCATTCGTATGCCGGTGCCGGATTCAAAGATGACTATTGTGCCATCCTCCGCGTCAAGCTCTATACAGGCCGTATTCCCCCCATAGCGCACCGTGTCCTTGCCCGGCGTCGGGATCGAACCCCGTACCCCCCAAAACTTCACTTTCATGCGTATACAATACACTAAATGATAAAAAAAATACCACAATAAAAAAAATCACATAGCTTGACTTTTTGCCCGCCACTGCTATATGTTAGCTTCATATGGGAGTTGTATTCATAAGTCTCAGAGATATGGGTTGAATGTTCAATGAACAGTAAATTCAGTGATATGTTGGCCACCCCGATGAGTTCAGGCCTTACGGCGGTGATAATTTCTATCGCCATTTGTCTCAGCCTTTCGGTGTTTGTAAGGCTCCATGAGTACAGTGTATGGAAACAAAATCCGGCCAGTTATTTCGTTAACGGCACACCTATGATGACCACCGTGGATGCCTTTTACTGGGTACGCCTTGCAAGGGAATACAAAAACGGGACTTACTACGCAACTGACGGGGGCACCGCTGACAAGCTTAGATTTTTCCCGACAGATTCCTCTAAACCCGCCCGCGTCCCTGCAATAAGTGTTTTATTGGCAAAACTATCAGGCATGTTTGGCGATAATTTATACATTGCCGGGGTTTATCTTATCGCCGTGTTGTCCGGTTTTTTCATCGTGCCGCTTATTCTTTATTTCGGCAGGGCAGGCTCACTGCCAGCAGGCATCTTAGGCAGCCTTGTGGGAACTTTCAGCTTTATTTATCTGGTGCGGACATCGGCGGCGAGGGTGGATACCGATTCTCTCAACCTGTTTTTTCCTTTTTTGGCCTCTTTTTTCATCCTGCTCACCCATGAACACGGCGGACAGCCGCGCTCCAGCCGATTAGTTTATCTATACTGCGCCCTTGCCGGCTTAACTATGATGCTCATGGAGCTGTGGTATGGTATCAGTGAGTTCACATATATGTACCTCGCTTTTTTAGTTGTGTATCTTGTTATCGGGAAGAAGGGTTTTAAAACTACGTTTTTTTCAGCACTGATTTTTCTTTATTGCTCGTTTCCATTCTCGGTTAATGTCGCGGTTTTCTCGGTGGCGGCCTTGGTTCTTTTTTTTGGTTACACCTATTTGTTTGGCGGTAAAAAAATCAAACCGGTGTATGCGGCTATCGCGGTTTTGGTTTTCGTCGCGGCTATCGCGGCCTTCGTCTATAAGTCAGCCTATGCGACGAGCATGCTGTCCGGTCTGATAGATTCCTTCTCTTTTATAATTAAGAATTACTTCACCTCCGACATGGGGGGTAAACCAAGCGCCCTTACGCAGGTAACAGAGCTGCAACACTCCTCGGTTGCTGAGGTACTTGCCTATGTCATAAAGGAACCGATGATAAGCGCCGTAGGGCTTATCGGCTTTATTGTTTTTATCATTTGGAACTTTAAAAAGGCCTTTCCTATTCTCCCCGTGTTTTTAATCGGCTTGACGGCCTTTCACGGGGCAAACAGGTTTGCCATGTATCTGGCGCCTTTTATCGGGGCAGGATTTGGCTATCTGATTACCGCCACCGTCCTATCCCTTACCGGTAAACTCAAAGATACCACGAGGAAATCTGTCGTTTACGTAACGGTCATCGTATTTTTTGTTGCTATAATCAATCAGACAGCGTTTTTCTTCATCCCCCAACCAGCCCTTAACGTGGATTACTACAGGGCATTTCAGGACATAAAGGCCAAACTTCATGGAAAGCCCGTCATTCTGACATGGTGGGACTTCGGATACGCCCTTGAGGATATAACCGGCTTTGCCACCTTTCACGACGGCGGTACCCAACATACCGAAAAAACCCTCTACATCGCCCACGCCCTCACCTCTGCAAGCCAGCCTGAACTTTATAACATCACGAGCTTTATCACCGGCAACGGCTCAACCGTAACCGCCGACGATATTATCAGGGACAGGGCGGAAGACAAACCCCTCGACAACGTCAAAAACGACAATATATACGTACTTTATACAAGCGATATGATAGGAAAATTTCCGGCTATGTACAACGTAAGGGGCATTGATATGCTCCGTACCTCAGCCGAATCGCCTGTGATACAACCGCTTAGTTGCCAGTCTCTAAAAGACGATGTGCTTGATTGTTATGAAATAAAGGTTGATTTGAAGGCCGGCAAAATAAACAACGCAACACCCCTTAGAAAGGCTGTTTATGTTGATAACGGGTATACTGTGAAGAGCGTTGAATACGAACATAACAATGGCCTTTATCTTGAATTGTTCGCCTCAGGAAAATCCATTAATGCTATCATGGTTGTAAACGGCGTGTTTTTTGATTCAAATCTAAACCAGATGTATTTGTTAGGAAAATACGACAAGTCGTTGTTTGAAGAGGTCTACAGCGCCCTGCCCCAGGCGAGGCTCTTCAGGGTGAAAACACCCGTAATTCAGCCCGGTGATGCGGAAAAGAAGGGCTAAGACCTCTCTCTTTCGTAAATATCTTCGAATCTCATAATGTCGTCTTCGTTAAGGTACTCGCCGTTTTGAACCTCTATGACCTCAAGTGGGATTTTCCCCTTGTTTTCAAGCCGGTGCGGGGTGGTCTTTGGCACATAAATGGATTCGTTTGCGTGGACATAAAGTTCCTTTTCGCCAACGGTTACTTTGGCCGTGCCGCTGACGACAACCCAGTGCTCAGACCTGTGCATGTGCATTTGCAGGCTGAGTGACTGAAGAGGATTCACTATCAGACGTTTTATCTGGTAACGGTCGCCCTTGCCCATGAGCGTGTAGCTTCCCCATGGCCTGTACGTGGTAACGTGTTCGTTTACCTCATGCCGCCCCCGTTCTTTTAACAGGGATACGATGTTCTTTACCTTCTGCGCGTGCCCCCGCTTCGATA
Organism: Nitrospirota bacterium; assembly: GCA_015233685.1. Lineage (GTDB taxonomy): Bacteria > Nitrospirota > Thermodesulfovibrionia > Thermodesulfovibrionales > Magnetobacteriaceae > Magnetominusculus > Magnetominusculus dajiuhuensis. Next base: position 36,227 of record JADFXF010000009.1, read on the forward strand.
CGAGGACGACATCATCCGTCTCAACGACGAGGCAGTCTTCAATGCCGATAGTAACGGTCAATCTCTTGTCGGCAAGCACCATGGTGTCTTTTGTGTCAATGGATACGACATCGCCCGTTGTGGCATTGCCTCCATGGTCTTTTTCCAATAATTCAAAAATCGAATCCCACGAGCCTATGTCGTTCCAGTAGATGTCCATGGGCATGGTAGCAATATTTTTGGACTTCTCCATGACAGCATAATCAATGGAAATAGTGGGCAAAGAGGCAAAGCCCTCAAGCATCTCGTCGTAACTCTTATCGAACATCCTGCCAATTTCAGGCGCGTAGCGGCGGAATTCCTCTGCTATAACGCCCGGCTTAAATATGAACATCCCTGAGTTCCAATAGTGCTGGCCGTCCCCGATATACTCAAGCGCTGTCTTGTCGTCAGGTTTTTCGGTAAACTCCTCTACGCGATAAATCTCTTCAGTGAGGCCGCTCAAAGTAAGGGGGTGCAACTCCCTTTTTATATACCCATAGCCGGTCTCAGGGCGCGTCGGCTTTATGCCAAAGGTTACGATATAACCCTCAAGGGCAGCCTTTTCGGCAGACTTCAAATATTCAACAAAACGCCCCGACGGGGCTATCACATGGTCTGATGGGCAGACAAACACGGTTTCGTCGTCAGTAGCGCCGAGTTTATCCATACAGTATTTTACGCCGAGTGCAATTGCGGGGGCGGTGTTTCTGGCCGTTGGCTCAAAGATTATGTGTCCCCTGGCGTTGACTTCACGGTCCAGAGATTCCATGTCTGATTTTACGTGGAACTTGTACTCCTTATTGGTCAGGACGATTATATCCTCAGGAGGCACGGCAAGGAGCGCCCTGGCCATAGTTTCCTGAAGAAGGGACTGCCTTCCCTTTAATTTTATAAATTGCTTGGGATAACTCTTCCTGCTTAACGGCCAGAGCCGCGTGCCAGAGCCTCCTGCAAGTAATAATACCTTCATAATTAAAAGAGTAACACAATGAGATGAAAATACTCAACGCCATGCCAGAGGATTGTCATGTCAGAAGATTAAAAGGATTAACGACGAAGGGGAGGTAACCTCCCCTTCACCCCGTAATCTCGCCCACGCTTTGTCTGTTGAATTTGGGCTGCCGCCCGTTGGCGGCTTCCAGTGCTCCGGCGCTGAGTTGTTAGTTTTGTTTGTGTTTTGTTGTGGTTCTATTTTACTGCCTTATGTTATACTAACTGGCTAAGAGGAGGCCCCGTGGACCTTAAGACCTATTTAGGAGAGAAAAAAGCGCTCATTGAGGATTTCGTCAGTGGATATTTCAGACAACCCATAGCACCTGAGGTCCTGCACGAATCCATGAAATATTCTCTTTTGGCCGGGGGCAAGAGGATACGCCCGGTACTGTGCCTGACCGCCTATGAGACATGCGGCGGCAACGGACAGGACATCCTGCCACAGGCGGCAGCTATTGAGCTTATACACACTTATTCCCTCATACACGACGACCTTCCCGCTATGGACGACGACGACCTCAGGCGCGGCAAGCCCACTAACCATGTCATCTACGGCGAGGCGATGGCCATACTGGCCGGTGATGGCCTTTTGACCGAGGCGTTCAGGATGTTTTCCGGTAATGGCAGCCTCACACCCGCGGTGCTTCTAAAGGCCATCAATGAACTGTCGTCGGCTGCCGGCCTCTTCGGCATGGTCGCAGGTCAGGCGATGGATATAATCTCAGAGGGTAAGGCGCATGACAAAAAGGTACTGGAATTCATCCACCGCAACAAGACGGCCGCCCTTTTAAAGGCCTCCGTGCGGCTGGGTGGTATTTTGTATAATGCTGAAGATGCCGAAATGGACTCACTTACCGGCTACGGCGAGGCAATAGGACTTGCCTTTCAAATAGTGGACGATATTCTCGATGTAACGGGCACAACGGAGGAACTTGGAAAGCCCCGCGGCTCGGATGAAAATAAAAACAAACTGACATACCCCGCTATGTATGGAGTAGAGGGGTCAAGGACTATGGCAAAGGAACAAATTGACAGGGCGCTTCAGTCGGTCGAATTTTTCGGCCCAAAGGCGCACTGGTTTGAGGAAATAGCTAATTATCTTTTAAAGAGGTCAAATTAAAACCCTATGATATTGAAAGATATAAAATCCCCGCAGGACATAAAACAACTCGACTTAGGCGAACTTGAAGAGCTGGCACAGGAAATCAGAGACTGCATAATCAACCGTGTCTCAATAAACGGCGGGCATCTGGCCTCAAGCCTCGGCGTCATAGAGCTGACAATAGCCATGCACTATGTATTTAAATCCCCGCGCGACAAGATAATATGGGACGTCGGCCACCAATGCTACCCGCACAAGCTGCTCACAGGCCGATACGACACATTCCATACGTTGAGGCAATACGGCGGCATATCCGGTTTCCCGCGCCGCGTTGAGAGCCAACACGACGCATTTGGAGTCGGCCACAGCTCAACAAGCATCTCGGCAGCCCTAGGAATCGCAGAGGGACGTGAACTAACGGCAAAGCATTTCAAGGTCATAGCGGTAATCGGAGACGGCGCAATGACCGGCGGGCTGGCCTTTGAGGGGCTTAACCACGCCGGACACCTTAAGAAAGACCTCATTGTCGTCTTAAACGACAATGAGATGTCTATTTCTAAAAATGTCGGCGCGCTCTCGTCATATTTGACGAAGATAATGGCCGGAAATCTGTATAAAAAATTCAAGAAAGAGACTAAAAACATAATCGAAATCATACCAAAAGTGGGCGGCCATGTCTCAAAGCTCGCACAAAAGACCGAGGACACGCTGAAGTATTTCTTCCTTCCAGGTATGCTTTTTGAGGAACTAGGCTTTTCCTACGCCGGTCCGGTTGACGGCCACGACATAGCAAAACTCATTGATACGTTTGAGTGTATAAAGGACTCCACGACCCCCATGCTTATTCACGTTGTGACGACTAAGGGCAAGGGCTATGAGTTCTCCGAAAAAAATCCCGCGACATTTCACGGCGTCGGGCCGTTTGAGCTGGAGACCGGCGAACTAAGGACATCCCCTCAGAGGCCATCCTTCAGCGCAGTGTTCGGGCAGCACCTAACAGAGGCAGCCGAAAAAGACCCCCGTATTGTGGCAATCACCGCCGCCATGAAGGCAGGCACGGGGCTGAGGGAATTTGCCGCACGTTTCCCTGAGAGGTTTTATGACGTGGGGATAGCCGAACCCCATGCCGTCACCTTTGCCGCCGGCATGGCCACACAAGGGCTTAGGCCTGTTGTGGCAATATACTCCACCTTCTTACAGAGGGCATACGACGAAATAATACACGATGTGTGCCTGCAGAACTTGCCCGTAGTGTTTGCGGTGGACAGGGCGGGGATTGTCGGCGAAGACGGCCCCACGCACCACGGCGTTTATGACATATCGTTTTTAAGGCATATCCCAAATCTCACTATCATGTCCCCGAAAAACTCCATCGAGATGAAAGAAATGCTCAAACTCTCAATCGCCCACGAAGGCCCGTCTGTCATCAGGTACTCAAGGGACTGCATGAACGAGGAAATCGAGGCGTCAAAGACGCCTGTCGAAATGGGTAAGGCCGAGGTCATAGAGGAAGGCGGTGATGTTGCCATACTCGCCGTCGGAGGTTGTGTTCTGGCGGCTATACACGCGGCCCATCGCCTGAGAGAGAAGGGAATCACCGCCATGGTAGTAAATGTAAGGTTCATCAGGCCGCTTGACACGGCCCTCATCAGAGAGATTGCAGGGACAATAGGTAAGATTATTACCGTAGAGGAAAATGTGTTGGCCGGAGGCTTCGGCAGCTCAGTCCTCGAATATCTGAACTCCGCGGATGCCGGAGAAAACACCATGGGCGTCGGGGTAAAGATAGTCGCCCTCCCTGACCGCTTCATCGAGCACGGCAGCCAGCCGCTGCTCAGACACCTCTATGGCCTCGATGACGACGGTATATATCACGCAGCCCTCGTACTTTTAAAACGGGAGGACTTGTGAAAGGGGCGATGACTATTTTTTTTAGTGCGTTATTTGGGCATGAGATATGTAAACGGCTCTATTGGGATGTTCCTTAGTATCCAAAAGAGGACGATGACAACCGGGACAATCCATGTGTACCGCACGTACTGATGAGACAACCATGGCGGGCGAGGAAACACCCTAATCTCCAAAGCGATGCCAATGGCCAGAAAGGGCAGCGCCAAAACCGTCAGGGGATTGAGCCTAAACGCGGCGGTATAATTGCCGTGAAGCAGTTGGTGTAGCGCACGCGTACTGCCGCAGCCCGGGCAGTAGAGGCCAGTAAGCTGGTAAAACAAGCACTTGGGGTAAAACCCGTTCAAAGAAGGGTCATACATATACAAGGTGGCGGCTGCCACTATCAGAGCCGCCACTATCAGAATTGATAAGAAAACTGTTCGCAACACTGTTCGCAATATAATACCTGTATGTTCAATTCAGTGCGATAACGCGCCCCCGATAAGTGCCACAATGCCTATCAACGCAAGACCTGCCCATGAAGCGATGGAAATCCAGCACCACATTTTAGCCTTTTTTGAGCTGTGCCGGGCACCGGCCACATCGCCGACCCTCAGCCTGGTGCCTACCTGGGCCGAATATACTATGGCGACAATACCCACGGGCAGACAGCAAAACAGGGTTGACAAAATAGACCACACGAGATAGTCCGGGACGTGCTCCTGCGCGCGATATGGCTCTGCGCCACCCAAAGGCTGATGAGCGTCAACAAAAGGCTGATGAAGCAGCGCCTCACATTTGACACACTTATAGTAGTTGTCTTCGTTTTGACTCCCGCATCTGGAACAATAAATCATTGCCGTATCCCCTCATATGAATTAACAAACCACAGGATTGTAACATTTAACCCATGACAAAATATATCCTGCGGATATGATAAAATCCTGCGGGGCTTTTGACATAGGGGTCTATTCTGTGGTACAATCCCCATGCGAATATAATATTTGTGCAATGAAGCCGTATAAATAAAATTTGTGATTAAAAGGAGGTGAAAACGATGAAAAAGATATTAGCAATGTCACTGGTATTAGTTTTTGGCTTTGCCACATTGGCAATGGCTGGAGGCTTTGATAAGTGCGCCGGTTGCCATAATGGAAAGGTCGCCCCTGATAAGGCGGCTCTGGCAGCAAAGTTGAAGACCGCTGCCGCCTTTGTAACGGCCGCGAAAGAATCGAAAAATCCTATGATGAACGCAGTCAAGGGCAACGAGGCCAACCTAAAGGAAGCAGCTGCAGACGCGGGTCTGAAATAATTTCACAATTTACAAAGGCAGACAGGCCCTGGCTGCTTGTCTGCCCTTGTATATGAGCCCCCGGCCAGTATATGAGCCACCGGACACTTAAAACGTTAAGACATACCGCCGCCGCGGGGCTGATAGTCGCCGCGCTGGTGTTTTGTGCCGCCTGCGTAACCATTGAAAAAAAACCAGAGACAACAGGCCGCGGGGCAGTCTGGATACCCGTCCAGAAATCATTGGATAAGATGAGGGCTGAATGCTGGGGCGTTAATCCATTCCTCCTGAGTCCACAGAAGGCAAGCCAGTGTTGTATAGATATTATGGAGGGCGCGGGGGCGACGCCTGAGGCGGTTGCCTTCTCCCGTGCGATGCTTCAAAAAAAGGGCGATACCTTTTGTTATATGTCGTCATTTAAGAAAGTGTCAATAGTGGATATAGCAGAGTTAGTGTGCCCATTCAGAGATGAGGAAACATCGGATATGGTCTTGCTAAACGGGCAACCCGCCATAGTGGAGATAAATGACATGAGCAATATAGGCAAAATAAACATGCTATCCGAACCGGACTATCTTAACATGCTGGGCAGACACAGTGAGGCCCTGCTGTGGCCATATACCGACAGGCTTGTGGAAATGAAAAAACTGCCCGAAGGCAGAGAGCGGTATGTGTTTGCCTTCAGGTGGTTAAACGGCTGCGAGGCCTGTCCGCTTACGGGGACTATGACAATAGGATATGACTTTAACGCCGCTGGCAGCTTTATCGGGGTCAAATTAATAAAACTGGTTACGGCTGAGTAATAGGGGTATATCTGAAATCCCCCTTATCGCTCACCCTGACGTTGACTTTAACTTATGCACCCTTGTCCTTCTAGTGATAAACGCCATTACCTTTGACACTAAAAAGGCCGGGTCATTTTTCAGCATGAACAGCAGGTACTGTTTGCTTCGTTTCAGCCTTACCGAGAATTTATTGTTGTACTTGTAAAGCCATCGGGCTATGGTGTTTACGTATTTATCGAAGTCCTCACGTTTTATGTTTTTTACATAATATGCGTCCGGCCAGAAGGGAAAGCTGTTCCAGTCCTGCCCGGGTGCAACGAGGCCCATCTCTATACACTTATCGTACTCGGAACTGCCCGGCATCGGGTCGAATATGTTAAAGGCAAGCTCCCCGGCCCTCAGCTCTTTCATCAAATTAAACGTGTCCGTAAGGTCTTCTATTGTCTCATCCGGGAAACCCGCCATAAAGAACCCGCCAACGCCGATTCCCTTTTTCTGAATCAAATCAAACGCCTTTTTTATCTGCTCGTTTGAGACGTCCTTGTTTATCAGTTTCTTTATTCGCTCACTGCCGCTCTCTACCCCTATCTCCAGCTTTACGCAGCCGGCCTCTTTCATCAAATCGAGGATTTCGCCGTCAATTAAATCCGCCCTCGTGGCCGTCTTCCAGCTTATCCTCAGGCCGGATTCGATAATTGACCTGCAGTACCGTTCAATAACCTTGCGGTTAATGGTAAAGGAATCGTCCCAGAACATGATGTAGCGGGTTCCATAACTCTCCCTCAAGGTCTTAATCTCCCTGATTACATTTTCGGGGCTTCTAAGGCGCACTTTTTTGTCCCAGAAATTGCGTGACGAACAGAACGTGCATCGAAACGGGCAGCCCCTTGAGACAATCATGCTGCCGAGGGATTTAAAATCAAACGATTCGGGGTACAGGACAGCCTCTCTTGCAGGAGGCGGGATTCTATCAATTTCGGCGATGGCTTCTCTCATCGGATTGTGCACTATGGCCGCGTTTTTCTTAAATGACAGGCCTCGTATAGCAGAGAAAAAGCCGCCGTTTTTCAGCGTGTTGCATAGCTCCAGCGCGGCATATTCGCCCTCGCCCCTGATTACGAAATCCACCTCATCGTTTTTCAGGCATTGCTCCGGCATAAAACTCGGATGCAGCCCACCCCATAAGACGTAGCAGTCCTTATCATACTCCTTGCAGAGCTTGCTTATCTTAAGTGCAGAGGCCACCTCCACCGAAAGGAGCGAGATGCCCACAAGGTCAGGCTTATATG